>JANNKF010000003.1:0-2387 GCA_031396165.1 Bacteroidales bacterium
TCCGGGCGGGCAAAAAAGCATGTGTTTTGAAGCGAAGGGACGGTTGCAGGGAAGGGCTTCAAAACTCTTGCGCGCGCGTCGGAAGTCACGGTGTAATGAGGACTTGGGGTAAATTTGCCTTGCAGCTAACTCCACTATAACAGTATAAAAGATGCATGCTTGATTGATATTAGGGGTAGATAGAAGCATGTTTATGGATTCCTAATGACATATATTAAAATGTTTTGTTCAGAATGCTTTTCTTGCCTTATTTTTTAATCATAATGAAAACGATATGCAATGATAAGGATGTCTGAATTGTCAACATGATAAACTGATGTATGCTTTAGCTTATTACGTCGGGAACAAGAGCCAGCAAGATCAAATTTTAATGGCTCAGGCTTGACAATACCCTCATAAAGAGTCCGTTGTATGTCTTAAATAAACATGTTATATTCAGGCCAGAATCAAAACTCTCTTCCGTAACGTATTTGTCTCGAAACACATAACTCTATTGTCCAGTCAACCGATAATCATTAATTAGTAGTCCAGGTGAAAGACTTAATTTTGCAGTCAGGTTGCGAATCATCTCAACTGTAAGTTTACGTTTTCGGTTGAGTACTTCTGAAACCCTATTTCTTCCACCTAAGGCATCAACCAGATCAATCTGTTTTAAATGCATTTCTTCCATTCTTATCTTAATTGCCTCAATTGGATCAGGACATTCAATTGGGTAATGTTTCTTCTCATACTCATCAATCATTAATCCAAGAATGTCAGCTTCATCGCTCTCAGGAGTTCCATCTTTTGCATCGAAGACTACTTCAAGTCTTTTCAAAGCTGACTGGTAATCTTCTTCTGTTTTAATACGTTTTATATTCATGACATTAATTTTTTAAATCGTGTTTGCATCAATCCTTTCATATTCGGAATGTGTCCCCATAAAACGGATAAAAATCCATTGTTTCTCGTAATTAAATTTTGCCACCAATCTGTAAGAATTGCCTTTGATGTTAAAAACAATTCTGCTGTCTTTAAGGATACTTGCATTGGCATAAGTCTGCTTAACATCAGCAGGTGTTTTCCAATCTGAATTCAAGGCTGTATCATACCAAGTCTTTATATGCTGTTCAGAATCAGAATGCTTTTCCCAATATTGTCTTAGAGTGCTTTTAGCAAATATTCTCTCCAATGGTGTTTTAATCTTGGTACAAAGCTAATAATAAATTCCCAAAACGGGAACATTTCTGCTTAGGAATTTTATTCGTCAATTGGAATATTAAGAAGTAAATTTATTCATCCAGGGTGCTTAAATCACCTTCCGGTAAACCAAGTGCCCTGGCTTTCAAAACTCTTCTCATTATCTTCCCGCTTCTGGTTTTTGGTAAAAGCTCTGCAAAACTAATCTCCTCCGGACGTGCTATCGGCCCAAGATGCTCAATCATATGTAAAGTCAATTCACTCTCCAGATCCTTGCTTCCTTCAAATCCTTTTCGAAGAACTACTGTAATATGAATCGCATTACCTTTCAGCGGATGAGGCAATGCAATTGCAGCCGATTCAGCTATCGCCGGGTGCCTCGCCATAACACTTTCAATCTCGGCACTGCCCAGACGATAACCACTTACCTTAATTACATCATCGGTCCGTCCAATAATCCAATAATATCCGTCTTTGTCTTTCTTAGCGGCATCGCCTGTGAGATACCAGCCTTGCTGCTTGTACTTCTTCCAGTAGGTGTCAATAAACCGCTGAGGATCTTTGTAGATCCCGGCAGTCAATCCGGGCCAGACGGACTTAATTACCAGGTTGCCTTCTTCATCAGCTTTGACTTCCTTGCCCTGATCATCCACTATCCCAACTTCAATTCCAAAAAATGGCTTTGTTGCAGATCCGGGCTTCAGCGGTGTAATCGGGAGAGGGGTGATCATAAATCCTCCGGTCTCAGTCTGCCACCAGGTATCCATAACCGGACAATTCTCTTTTCCGATAACCTTGTAATACCACTGCCAGGCTTCAGGATTTATTGGCTCACCAACAGATCCTAATAAACGTAACGAGCTGATATTGTTTCTGTTTGGCCAGGAATCCCCAAAACGCATCAGGCTCCTGATGGCAGTGGGTGAGGTGTATAATATATTCACTCCGTATTTTTCAACCATCTTCCACCATCTGTCGGGATAAGGATGATTTGGAGCACCCTCGTAGAGTAGTATTGTTGCACCATTGATAAGCGGACCATAAACTATATAACTGTGCCCGGTTATCCATCCGGGATCTGCTGCACACCAGAAACGATCTTCCGGTTTAATGTCAAATACCATTCTGTGAGTGGTCGATGTGTAGACACTATATCCCCCATGTGTATGAATGAGAGCTTTGGGCTTACCTGTTGACCCTGATGTGTA
>JANNKF010000005.1:0-2896 GCA_031396165.1 Bacteroidales bacterium
TTAAAAGCGCCAGTAAAAGGATTTTACACATTTGATAAGTCTGCTCATAGCCCATTATTTGAAGAACCTGAAAAAATGAAGAATATAATACTAAAAGATATTCGGGCTGGGGTTAACAACCTTTCCGATACAAATTAGATTATTTAACTTTAAGGAATCTATGTGCCTATTATCTTACTGGCCAAATTAGGTAATAACAAGCCACACCGTCCCTTCGCTGTAAGGCACATTACGCAAAAAATAGTTTTGTAAATAAATTCGATTTGTCCTTGCGTAAAGAGCCTTACAGCCTGTCCCTGCCACTCAGCCGGTTGGGCGGCAATCCGTAAGATTCGTTAATGTGCCAGGACTAATTTAAAATTTGCCCTGCAGCTAACGCACTGGTGCTTGTAATAAGCGTTTGAGAACTTTTTCTTGCACTGATAATCTGGTTAAAACGCTCATTACATGCACCAGCTATTGAAATCCTCATCACCTTGAATAATTCTGTATCGGGAGTGATAAACAATGGAACTAAACTCTTCTTTTATAAATAATATTGATAAATTTGATAAGCAATGCGGTATCTACGGCTTTTCTCAATTTTATTTTAATGATATCGTGTTCTTTATCTTGTTGGTCAGGATGTGACTGACCCGGCGAAAGCATGTAGGATATTATTTTCAGTAATCTGTATAAATCTCGTACCCTGACTAATTCGTTTCTTCTGCCGGGACTTTTAAATGCTGCCTAACGTGACAAGTCCTGCAACCCGGACAGTTTTAATACTGCCCTGCAGCTAACACGGATGGTATAGGTAATTGCCTTCAGCAGCCCGGACACATTCGTAATCAACGAAATATCTATGTCGAAAGCATTCATCCATTTATCAATATTTCAGTACCGTGACTAATCCTGCTACCGTGACAAAGTCTATGGGGCTGCTGGCCTTCGCGCCGTTGTCATGGTTTTTGCATCTTCATCTTGACACTTTTTTCATAGCGTGACAATTCGTATCATTTATCGGGACTCACTCATCGGGACACCTTTATCGTGACACGAAACTTATCGCTATCTATCGGGACTGTGCAAAAACACATGCCAACCCTGACACAGACGGCAACTACCCATACCACCGGGCCGTTAGCATTCAGGCCCGCTTCGCCACCGCTGACAATTCACACATAACGTGACAGTTACGAACCGATGATAGTTGGCCCGTATGCTAACTGAAAAGCCAAATTATACTCGATAGCCGGGATTCAAGATTCTTTTTAAATTTGTGTAATTATTGAAGCTATAAAAACAAATTCTAATGCGAGACAATAGATTTATAGCCAAACACAGGGGTGGATTATTAACCAAAAAGCATCATCAACAATTGATGATATGGGCTTGTGCTTGCATTGAGCATGTGTTGCCTCTACTTGGGGGGACCATAGACGAACGATTGACAAATGCCATATTGATTGCAAAAGAGTGGGCAGAGGGAAACACAACTGTAGGTGATGCAATGAAAGCATCTGTTGGAGCACACGCTGTAGCTAGAGAATTAACTAATGCGACTTCAATTGCAGTTGCACGAGCGGTTGGACAAGCTGTTGCAACTGCTCATATGGCTGACCATTCTTTAGGAGCAGCAATTTATGCCTTGAAGGCAATTAAAAATGCTGGGAAATCAGTAGAAACTGAAAGAAAATGGCAAAATGAACAATTACCATCAGAAATAAAAGAAATTGTCTTAAACGCCAGGACTATTAAAGAAAAAGCTTAACCAACTTTAATCAAGTAAAGAACAAAATAATAACAACGCTCCGCTAAGATACAGTGAAAATTATTATTTAATTTTACATAACAATTTAAATGACAGGATTATGAAACATTTTACCAGTTACTTAATCATTTTTGTAATTTCAATTTGTTTTACAGTTCTATTGTATATTCTTGACTCTGATCCATCCTATTCTAATGTCTGGAAAACAGTTTTGGAGTTTTCAATAGCCACTCTTATTTTTTTTGGTATTATAACTGGTATTACTTATTTGGGTTATTCAATTTGGCAGCTACTTTCAAAAAAGAAAATTCATAGCTAACTACTATAGATCTGTATCGAATCAGCGCTGTTAACAAAATAACACTACTAATATAATTCCTGCCTATTATCCAGGACCGTAAACATTTATAGATTTCATTTATCGTGACAAATTCGTTGCACTGTGACAGTTTTAAAATTGGCCCGAAATGCTAACAGTCAAAATTTCCCTCAACGATGGCGATTAAAACAAATAAGGCACAATTTTTGAGTAACTTATATTAAACCCTGCTCTTTCACCTAACATAAATACTTAAAAAATGAAAAAATCTATTCTTTTGTCGATGGTGCTTCTCTTTGTATTTACTTTTTCATCTTTAGCTCAGACCAACGAGATTCTATCTCAGGATAAAGTTAAAAATACCAAGACAGTTGATACTTCAATCATAGTCCAGGATACGTCTTTCATGAAAATTCAAATTAGAAAATATCCATTCAACCCACTAAATCAAAATGTACTACCTCCGACAATAGTGATTGATGGAAAAGTCAGCAATCACGGTACAGATGGTCTTGATCCAAATGATATTCTATCACTTAGTGTTTTAAAGAGTGAAAAGGCAGCTTCACTCTATGGTGTAAAAAATGGAGCTGGAGTAATTATAATCACAACTAAAAAAAGAGCAACCGAAATTAAAGTAGCGAATGAGCCAAATAAGAAATAGTTATTTACGCTTAGGAAAGAAAAATAATACTGTTTAATATTTTTAAATACATAAATATCAGATCAATAATGCTAAAGAGTAATAGAATAAGAGCTAAAATTATCAAGGGCCTGGAAATTGCACATAAAAGATTGATCCAGTCAAAGAAAGATAGAAACCT
>JANNKF010000024.1:0-8673 GCA_031396165.1 Bacteroidales bacterium
GTCCAGGTCAGCGCCGAGTTTACCTTTCATTAAGGATCCATCAGAGTTTATTGGTCCCTGACCGGAGACATAAAGGAATTTATCAACTACCAGAACCGGTTTGTATACACCAACTGGTTTAGGAGCAGGAGGTAACAAAAGACCTAATTCAATGATACGTAAATCAGTATCCTGTTTCATAATTTTGTTTTTTGTTTATCTGAAATATACAAATTATTTACGGGAATGCAATGCAATTCTGTTTCCCTCAGAATCTACAATTAGTGCCATACTCCCAAAATCCTCTGAAATCCTTGTTTTTTGTCGCAATATTTTACCGCCTGCCTTTTCAACCTTGTCAAGTTCAATTGATAAGTCGCCCGAATATACTGTGAAATAAATGAGTACACCATCTACTGAGGGTTTATAGGCCTTTTCATTAAAAACCAGTGAGCCCGGGGATCCATTTCCGTTTTCCAATCCTGGAAACCATGCCATGTCTACAGGGCCAGGATTATGTCGTGATAAACTGATATCAAATACGGTCTCGTAAAACTTAATAGCCCTCTCCATATCGCTGACCGGAATCTCGAACCAGGTTACAACACTTTTATTCATGACTAAATTTATAAGTTATTGAATATTTTGAAATCCACTACCCCTTAAATACACAAAAATTAATGGTATGAAGCTTATGTGCCGTTTCGGCATTATGTCTTTGTGCCTTTAAACAAACAAATCGGCTTTAAAGATTGTTTTAGCCTGACCACTTATTTCGACCCGGTCACCTTTCATGGCTACTTTCAGTATCCCTTCTCTTTTTGAAACCTGGTGGGAAAGGAATTCCTTTTTACCCGTCTTACCTGTCCAGAATGGCACAAGGGCACAATGTGCAGAGCCAGTAACAGGATCTTCATCTATTCCGACAGCAGGAGCGAAGCAACGGACACAGAAATCGAAAGACGGATCGTCCGATACAGATGTAACAATCAGATCTCCGAAGACTGAGTTTTTCATAAGGGAAAAATGAGGTTTTATGTTTCTGACCTCCTGCTCGTTTTTCAATAGTGCCAGTGTCCAGCCGAATCCTGCTGTATATAATTCCTGGGCTTTTGTGCCTGTAACTCTTTCAAATTCGGGAGTTGGTTCCATTAAACTTAATGGATAAACAGGGAAATTCATCATAATCTGATCTGAACTCTTCTTTATAAGCAGTTCTCCCGCTTTCGAAGAGAATCTGATCTCATCGCTCTCCTTTACCATACGTGTTTCGAATAGAATATGAGAAGCTGATAAGGTAGCATGGCCACAAAGTTTCATTTCAGCTTCAGGAGTGTAAAACCTGATGATAGAGCAGTTTTTGCCGGGAAATACGAATGCTGTTTCAGACAAATTCATTTCCATTGCTATATTCTGCATCCATTCCGTATCCGGCTCATAGTCAAGAATGCAGACACCTGCAGGATTCCCTTTAAATGGTATGCTGGTGAATGCATCGACCTGATAAATTATATTATGTTTTGACATAGATATGTTACTTGGTTTAATTGGCACAACGGCGCAATGGCTCAAAGGTTCAACGGCAATTTACAAATTTTTATAAGATTAAATTCAATCTTTTATGCTGTTATGCATTAAAACCGTTCTGCCTTTATACCGTTTTCGTCATTCACCGGTATATTTCTTCCTTTCATCATAATTTATCGGGAAATCAGCCAATAAAACTTTATAAACCAAATAAGTTTTCATATTTTTGCACTGTTGATTTTAAAAACTAATGGATAACAGAGAACGGATAATTGAGGGAGCAGCAGATTTATTCAGGACTTACGGAATAAAATCTGTAACGATGGACTTCCTGGCAACCCATTTAGGGATGTCGAAGAGGACAATCTATGAGGTTTTTTCAGATAAGGATGAAATGTTGATGGGAGTACTGAAATGGATGGCTCTGAAACAGAAGGAGCTGGTAAAGAAAATCCTCGATGAATCGGAAAATTCAATTGTGGCTATATTCAGATTGTTAGAAATCAACAGGGATCATTTTCAGAATATGAGTCCTGCTTTTCAGGCCGATCTGAAAAAATATTATCATGATATTCTGATGAATAAGACTGATAACAGCGACATGCCGGATTATCGTAATAATCAGCAGGTTATTGAGAAAGGAATAAAAGAAAAACTATTCAGGGAAGACATTAACCCCGATCTGGCGAACAGATGCCTGTTTAATCTGGGAAGGTCAATTATGGATAATGATCTGTATCCTTTTGAACTCTTTTCCAGAAGAGATGTGATCAGAAATATTTTTATCAACTATCTCAGGGGTATTTCAACTTCGAAAGGTCTCGAACTTATAAATGCATTGGAACAAAAATTTTGATTCAAAATTTACTGCAACCAATAACAGAAAACAATTGATACACATGAAAAACAAGCAATTACAAACAATCATCCTGATTTTTATTCTGACAGGGAGTACTGCATTTTCCCAGGCAGGAAACACTGAACTAAAGCTCTCCATAAAGGAAGCACAGGATTACGCATTACAAAACAACAAGATGGTTATTTCAGCCAGGATGGAAGTTGAGGAATCGAAGCGGGCAGTTTGGGAAACAATTTCGGCGGCATTGCCTCAGGTAAATACTTCTGCATCATTTACCGATAACCTTAAGCTGATGACAACTTTGTTACCGGGAGATTTTTTCGGTCAGCCCGGCACTAAAGTTCCGGTCACATTCGGATCCCAGTTTAATTCCAGCGCCAGTATTACTGCAAGTCTTCTTCTTTTCAATGCCCCATTATATATAGGTATTGAAACAACGAAGCTTGCCAGCAAACTAAGTGAACAGAGTCTTGAGAAGTCAGAACAGGATACCAGGGAGTCGGTCAGTTCAGCCTATTATCTGATACTTGTTTCTGAAAAATCACTTCAGATCCTTGAGGGAAATATTTTGAACCTCAATGAAACACTCCGCTCGACAAAAGCGATGTTTTCCGCAGGTATGGCCGAATCAACAGATGTCGATCAGATGTCTTCAAATTTAACTATGGTTGAGAATTCACTCAGTTCACTGCAGAGGGCTATTGAGCTTAATTATAATCTTTTACGCTTTCAGCTTGGCGTCCCTGTCAATACTAAAATCAGTCTTACTGAAACTTTGGAAAGTATGACCTCAGAGATCAATGTGGAGACTCTTCTTTCACAGGGATTCGATCATACAAAAAATATTAACTACAGACTAATTGATGGAGCAGAACAAATGTCAGCACTTATGCTGAAAACCCAGAAAGCCTCTGTCCTTCCAACTCTTGCAGGTTTTTACAACTATGGCACAAATGGTATGGGAGATAAGGTTTCAGATCTTCAGTGGTTCCCTAACTCAATGACTGGTCTGCAATTGTCAGTTCCTATTTTTGCCAGCGGTCAGAGATATTCAAAAATTAAAAAGGCACAAATCAGTCTTGATAAGGCCAGAAATACAAAAGAAATGGTCACCGAACAGCTTCTCCTTCAGGAGAAACAACTCCGTTACAATCTGGTAAATGCAAACCTCCAGTATAAAAGTCAAAAGGCAAATGTCGACGTATCAAAAAGGGTTTATACAAGTACAGAGAATAAGTTCAAACAGGGTATGGCATCAAGCCTTGAGCTGACACAATCGAATTCACTTTATCTTCAGGCTGAGAACAACTATGTCTCTGCTTTGATGAATCTGTTGCATACGAAGCTGGCATTGGATAAGCTGCTGAATAATATGTAATAAGGTCTGAAAAAAATAGCAATAAACAGTAATAAATAGAAACAATAAAATATAATAGAATGAAATACTTAAAAACAATTCCGGTACTTCTGATCAGCGGTCTCCTGCTTTATGGCTGTTCAGCAAAAGCAAAAAAAGATGTAGCTCCTGCAGCTGATTCTATTTCAGTTGATGCTAAATCCGTTATTCCTGTTAAAGTTACGACTCTTGCAAAGTCTAAAATTTCCAGAACTATCGATTATACTGCAACTATCCTTCCTTTTGAAGAAGTCAATATGGCTCCGTCAACTCCTGGGCGAGTAGACAAAATTTATGTTGAAGTGGGTGACAGGGTTAACAAAGGTGCTGATCTTTTTCTTATGGACCGTACTCAGTTGTACCAGCTTAAGCTCCAGCTAAGCAGCCTGGCTAAGGATTTGTCGAGACTCGATACTCTTCTCAGATCGGGAAGTGCGAAACAGCAACAGTACGACCAGATGAAAACACAATATGATGTTACAAAAACGAACGTTGACTTCATGGAAGAAAACACCCTTATCAGGTCACCATTCGCCGGAGTTGTTACAGGAAAATATTTTGAGAACGGTGAGATGTATTCCGGAGCGCCTACAACTGTAACAGGCAGATCAGCCATTGTTACCGTGATGCAGGTAAATCCGCTGAAAATAAATGTAAATATTTCAGAACAATACTACCCTCTGATAAAACGGGGATTAAAAGCTGCAGTAACCGCTGATGTTTATGATAACGAAGTGTTTACAGGAACAGTTTATCGTGTTGCTCCAACAATTAATTCAGGCACCAGGGCATTTACAGCAGAGGTTGAGCTTCCGAATAAAAATGATCTTCTTAAGCCTGGGATGTTCGTCAGGGTATCAATGGATCTTGGTGAAGTTGAAACTTTCGTTGTTCCTGCATCAAATGTACTTGTTCAGGAAGGAACCAATATCAGGTATGTATTTGTTGCTGAGAACAATATGGCTAAACGGGTCGAAGTATTGATCGGAAAGAGATTTGATGATCAGCTTGAGATTATTTCGGAAACCCTCAAAGAGGGCAGTGATCTGGTTATCGAAGGACAATCAAGACTTATCAATGGGGATAAGCTTGAGATAGTAAAGTAGAACTAAAAATAGAATTATAATATGAGTATATATAGTACTTCTGTAAAACGACCCGTAACAACTATCCTGATATTTGTCGGTCTGATGGTGATGGGTCTTTATTCACTGGTTCAGCTTCCTGTGGATCTTTACCCCGAAATGGAACTTCCTTTTGTAGTTGTGATGACAACATACCCCGGAGCAAGCGCTTCCGATATTGAATCAAATGTTACCAGACCAATTGAAAATACTTTAAACTCTGTCAGTAAATTGAAGGAGATAACCTCTACATCAAGCGACGGGACATCGGTTATTTTCATGAACTTTGAATATGGTACCAATCTCGATGAAGCTTCAAATGACATAAGGAGCAACCTCGGTTTTGTCGAAAGGATGCTCCCTGAGGATTGTGAGAAACCGGCAATTATAAAGTTCAGCACGAGTATGATGCCTATAATCTTTTATGCAATAACAGCAGAAGAAAGTTTTGCAGGGCTCGAAAAAATACTTGATGAAAAAATTGTCAATCCTCTTAACAGGATTGAAGGAGTAGGCTCAGTAGCTCTTACGGGGGTTCCGGGACGTAAAGTTTATATTGATGTTGATCCGCGAAAAATGGAAGCATACAATCTGACTATTGAGCAGATAGGAAATATCCTCAGAGCTGAGAACATGAATATGCCGGCCGGTTATGTTGAAATGGGTGAGACTGATTATCCTCTTCGTATACAGGGCGAATTCCCTGAGAGCGAAGTTGTTAAGAACATAGTAGTGAGTAGTTACAATGGCACAAGCGTCTATCTGAAAGACATAGCTGAGGTCAGGGATACAATCCGCGAATCGAAGTACGATACAAGGATCAATGGTGCAAAAGGAATGTCTATGTTTGTCCAGAAACAGTCTGGAGGCAATACCGTAAAAGTCACAAAGGAGATCGAAAAGAACCTCGAGGTCCTTATGAAAGAACTTCCTCCTGATGTAAAGATCGAGAAGCTTTTCGACAGTGCAACATTTATCAAGGATTCTATAAGCAACCTGTCAGAAACTTTGATGTACGCTGCAATATTCGTTATTCTGGTAGTATTGTTCTTCCTTGGCCGCTGGAGGGCTACCTTCATTATCATTCTCACAATTCCGATTTCATTGATTGTCGCATTTATATATTTGTTTATAACAGATGCTTCGATAAACATCATCTCACTTACATCCTTATCTATTGCAATCGGAATGGTGGTGGACGATGCCATTGTTGTTCTTGAAAATATTACGAAACATATTGAGCGTGGAAGTCAGCCGAGAGAAGCCTCGATATATGCCACCAATGAAGTATGGCTGGCCGTTATAGTAACAACGCTTACCGTAGTTGCCGTATTCTTCCCGTTAACCTTTATCACAGGTCTGACAGGAGTACTTTTCAAGCAGCTGGGTATGATTGTTTCAATAACAATTATTACGTCGGTCTTCGCTGCTATTACATTAACTCCGACTCTGAGTGCGCTGCTTTTGAAGTGGTATCCGATTGACAAAAATGCAAAATTCTGGACCTATGACGGAAGCATCAGGAAGGGACTTGATAAGCTTGACCATTTCTATGAGAGGACACTGAGATGGGCTCTTCATCACAAAACGATGGTGACAATTTTCTCACTTTTGATTTTTGTTGCTTCAATGAGCCTTTTTGGTGTAATAAAGACAGAATTTTTCCCTCAGGCTGATGAATCACGGTTATCAGCAACAATCGAACTTCAGACAGGTACCAGGGTAAGTCAGACTCTAAAGACCTCACAAAAAATAGATGAATTGCTCAAAACCAGATATCCTGAAGTTCAGATAATTTCAACTGCAACCGGTTCAGACGACCAGGGTGGATTTGCATCTATATTTTCAGGAGGAGGAAGCCATAAAATAACGTATAGTCTGAGCCTTGTTCCAATTGAAGAGAGGACAAAATCGAGCTTTGATCTTGCGGATGAATTGAGGGCTGACCTTGTAAAAATCCCTGAAGTAGTCGACTTTACTGTCAGCACAACAGATAATATGGGAAGCTTCGGCGGAAGTGCTGTTGATGTTGAGATTTATGGCTACAACATTTCAGAAACAAACCTGGTTGCTGAAGAACTGGCAGAGAAAATACGAAAAATACCCGGTGCTAAAGACGTTACAATAAGCCGTGATAAATCCAAACCGGAACTCCAGATCGTGTTCGATCAGAATAAGATGGCTGCAAACGGATTGAATACTGCAATGGTTTCGATGGCTGTCAAGAACAGGGTCGAAGGGATGACAGCAACACGCCTTCGTCAGTTCGGTGATGAATATGATGTTGTTGTGAGGTTTAAACGTAGTGCCACCAGCACACTTACTGATATTGAGAATATTGGAATCACCAACCCTATGGGGCAGATTATCAGATTAGGTGAAATTGCAGAAATAAAAGAGTTCTGGTCACCTCCGAGTATCGAAAGAAAACGCAAGGAACGCATTGTAAGGGTTTCATTCACGCCGTTTAAGCGCTCGCTTACAGAACTGCAGGTTGACGTACAGAAGGCAATTGATTCAACTGTAATGCCTTCAGGTGTAATGGTTCAGATCTCAGGAGCTATAAAGGAGCAAATGGATGCTTTCATGGATATTGCCTTGTTGATCCTGATCAGCCTCGTTCTGGTATATCTTATCATGGCATCACAATTCGAGTCACTTAAGATGCCATTCATAATTATGTTCTCAATACCATTTGCTTTTTCCGGTGTGGCAATTGCTCTCTTTGTCTCCAATACTGCACTGAGTGTGATTTCAGGTATCGGAGCCGTAATGCTTATTGGTATTGTTGTTAAGAATGCCATTGTGCTCGTTGACTTTATTAATCTAATGCGTGAAAGAGGTTACGAGCTATACGAAGCGATTGCAATATCCGGTCGTTCCCGGCTAAGACCAGTTATCATGACATCCGCAACGACTATCCTTGGAATGTTCCCTCTGGCTCTGAGTACAGGATCTGGCTCAGAATTATGGAGCCCTATGGGTATTGCAGTTATTGGCGGACTTGTTTTTTCAACGGTTGTAACGCTTGTTCTTGTTCCTGTCATCTACGCAATCTTCTCGAAACATGGCGAGCGTAATAAAAATCTCACTGTCTACTCCCAGTTTGAGTTCATGAATGGTAATGGTGAGAGCAAGTAAATATTAGTAACAATATAAATAGTTGAATATGAAAGCAATAATGATAATATACAATCAGGCTCATACCGAAAAGATAGAGTATATGCTTGATAAACTGGGAATTAAAGGCTATTCACTCTGGGAAAATGTTCAGGGCAGAGGCAGTAACACAGGTGTTCCTCATATGGGGACACATACCTGGCCAGAGATTAATAAAAGTGTACTTACAGTACTTGAGGATGATATGGTAGATACAGTTCTCGATAAGGTAAAGAAGATAGATGCTGTAAATGAAGAGGTAGGAATAAGAGCATTTGTCTGGGATATATTGAAAATGGTATAAAATTAACTAATCTGCATTTTATAAAGGCTGACCGGAATATGGTCAGCCTTTTTTGTTAAGTTGATCTCCTGTCAGTTTATATTTAATATTTTACAAAAGGTGTCTACTACTGATGTGTTTGATTTCTAAATAAATCGTGCCGCGAAGTGGCACAATCTGAATAACCGTGGGTGCAACCCACGGTAAACTGCAAACAAAGAGTTACAGCCCTGAAGGGGCTGAATATTAGACTGGTATATCGGGTACATTATTCAACCCCTTCAGGGTTGCAGGAGAGTTTTTTGTCTTTACCGTGGGTTACACCCACGGTTATTCAAATTAAACC
>JANNKF010000050.1:0-22090 GCA_031396165.1 Bacteroidales bacterium
CCTGTCGTATCAATTAACAGTATGTACCCGGGAAGATGGAAAGCCAATTGAGAACTATACATTGCCTCCGGCAACTAATTCAATCAGAGTTGATTCCATAACAGGCGACCTTATCTGGGATACACCGGCTGATACCGGTAAGTTTAATGTTGCCATAGAGATACAGGAATGGAGGAACGGAGCGAAAATTGGTGTTGTCGTACGCGACATGCAGATAGAGGTATACAATACTTCCAATAAACCGCCGGTAAACAGCGATTTACGAGATTATTGTGTTGAAACAAGTGAAGCCGTCGATTTTATTTTCTCTGCAACGGATCCTAATTCTGACTTTATAAGTCTGCTGGCTACATCAGGTGTGTTTAAACTCAATTCGTGTCCGGCAACTTTCACAAGAATTGATTCAATAGCTGGCTTTTCTTCGGCAAGATTCCGATGGATCCCTTGTCACGAGGCTGTCAGGAATCAGCCATACGACGTCATTTTTAAAGCTGATGACAAAAATGAAGAACTTAAATTGTCCGACATTCATACCATGAAGATAAAGGTTCTTGGTCCTTCGCCTGTGATTATTAATGCTGTTCCTGAAGGCAAACTGATAAGGTTAAGCTGGCAGAATTACGGAACTAATGTAATCTCGGGTTTCAGTATTTACAGAAGGGAAGGGGCAAGTACATTTAGCCCTGACTCATGCACTGCCGGAATTCCATCCTCAACCGGATTTGTTAAAGTGGGATACATAGGAGGCAGTACAACTACTTCATTCTCAGATACCGATAACGGTCAGGGATTGCAGTTCGGGAAAGAATATACATACAGGATCGTTGCTGTTTATCCAAATGGAACGGAGAGTAAAGCATCGAATGAGATTACATCAACCCTGGTCTCCGGTGTACCTGTAATTAAAAATGTGAGTGTACATAATACCGATGCAGTTAACGGATCAATCTTCCTTTCATGGAAAAAACCGGATAAACTGGATACAATACCTGCCAATGGCCCGTATGAGTATCTGATTTACCGGGCCTCAGGCATCGTGGGTACTAATTATCAGCAAATAAAATCCATTACAACTTCTGATCTGAATGATACAACCTATGTCGATACAGTGCTGAATACCAGCGCTTCAGGGTATATCTACAGAGTTGAATTATGGAATAATACTACAGGTAACAGGTTTCTTGTAGGTGATCCCGGCTATGCTTCATCTGTATATCTTACTGTTACTCCGGGTGACAAAAAAGCCAGGTTTACTATAACCCGGAATGTCCCATGGATTAATACCCGTTACGACTTTTTCAGATTAAATGAATCCACTCTGGCCTGGGATTCAGTAGGTTCCACAAATCAATTGACATTTACTGATGATGGCCTTGAAAATGGCAGCCAGTACTGTTATTACGTGCGCTCAGCAGGAGGTTATCTGGCCGATAATATGCCCAGGAACCTTTTAAACCTGTCGGAGAAAGCATGTGTTACACCTATAGATAATGAACCCCCGTGCGCTCCGGTATTGGGTGTTACAAGCAAGTGTGACAGTCTCTATAATAAGATTTCATGGTCGTTCTCCGATAATCTGTGTCTGGGTGATGTGGCAGGTTACAGGTTGTATTATAAAATGACCTCCGAGGAGAATCTTACACTACTGACGGATATTCCCGATAGGCTTATTACAAGATATAACCACTTCCCTGGTGAAATCATCTCAGGTTGTTATGCTGTTTCAGCATATGATGCAAAGGGAAATGAAGGTCTCAAATCTGTTATGATTTGTATTGATTCATGTAATTTTTACGACATTCCGAATGTTTTCACTCCAAATGGCGATGATATAAATGATTTACTTGTTGCCAACACTTCCGGACTTGTTGAAAAAATCAATTTTTCACTTTTTAACAGGAACGGTGTGCTATTATTCCGCACAGATGTGCCAAAGATAAACTGGGACGGAACTTACAAAGGAAAAATTGTTTCTCCTGGTGTATATTTCTATCAGTGCGATGTATTTGAAAGACGCATTACCGGGCTTGAACAGTTCCATCTTTCCGGGTTTGTCCATGTAATAACAGAAGCAGGGGCCAAAGTCAATCAGGTACCCACTAAATAATACTGAACAATGATTCAATATGAAGAAGCTCATTAATCTTTTTTTGATCCTTATTTTTTCCACTTCTGTTTTTTCCCAGCAGACGGTTGATTATTTACTGAAGGCCAGGGCAACTGCAGAATCAGGTGATCCCGGTCTGGCTATTGATCTGCTGAATAAAGCTGTGGCAGAGATCAGTGATTTCAGATTATACACTGAAAGAGCTTCCGTAAATTTGATGAAAGGCGACTACTCAGGTGCAATAAACGATTATAATGAAGCTAATAAAGTTAAAACTTCATCTGGCGATTATGGTCTGGCAAGAGTTTATGCATTAAAGGGCGATGTAAGAACATCTCTATATCACCTCGAACTGAGTATGAAATCTGCATTGAGGAAGAGTGAAAAGTTTATTCTGCTTGACCCTGCTTTCGCTTCAGTTGAAAATAGCCCGGAATGGCGTCAGTTCTGGAAAAAAGAGTGGTACTCCGGCACCGAGAGAGGGATCTCGGAAATCGAGTATTATATCTCATCCGGGAAATCAGAGGAATCGGGACCTATACTCTCGGAGCTCAAGAGGAATTATCCTGATAATGATGAAGTTACATATGCTGAAGCACTTGTATTGGACGAAACCGGAAAATATTCAGAGGCTATCAGGCTTATCTCTGCACTAATTGTTAAATTTCCTGAAAATGAGAAGTACCTCCGGTTGCTTGCCAGGGTGCAACTCAGCTCTTCAAACCCTGCAGGAGCTTCTTTATCGTATTCAAGACTTATTGACGCCGGTGTTGCCGATGCACAATTGTTTGTGAACAGGGCAGGATGTTATATGAAGACAAGGGAATATGAAAAGGCTCTGACAGATATTGAAAAGTTTATTGGATACTACCCCGTAAATAAAACCGGTTTGAGTCTGGCAGGGAAGGCTGCAGCTGCCTCCGGAGATAATATCAGGGCAATGGAGTTTTTTTCTGAAAACCTTAAATTGCATCCTCACGATGCAGATTGTTATATGGACAGGGCAAATTCATATTTTGTTTCTAAATCGTGGGAATGGGCAATAAAAGATTATACTATGTCGCTGGATCTCGATCCGGGCAACTCTGAAGTGTGGTTAAATAAAGGAATAGCTCAATTAAGTTCAGGGAGAGCTGATGATGCCTGTCATGATTTCAGAAAATCATTCAGCCTGGGAAACAAACGTGCCTCAGAATTTATAAGCAAAAACTGTATCAAATAATTGTTCCTGGTTCCTGTCCCTTCAGCTATCGGAAGATGGTTGCTTGTTCCTTGTTCCTTGTTCCTTGTTGAAATATTCATCAGGCCTTTCTACCCGGAAATAAACTTTTGCCTATTGCCTGTTGCCTGTCATCGTACATGCTTCCTTATACGGTCAAACAGATCGTGAGGTTTGAATGGTTTCAGCACATAATCATTGATTTTAAGATCATCGATCTTATCATGGCTTTCTGACATGATAGCAGCTGTTAGCGCCACAATAGGTATACTGTTTATTCTGGGATTGTCAGAATTCCGGATTATTTTCGTAGCCTCAATCCCATCCATTACAGGCATGTGTAAATCCATCAGGATCAGGTCATAATCATTCAATAAAAGTTCTTCAATAGCCAATTGACCATTTTCTGCATGAGTAACAATTATTCCCCAGCCGACGAGGAATTTGTTCGCAACAAAGAAGTTTATCTTATTATCTTCAGCAACAAGGATCCTTTTCCCTTCCAGACCTGAATAACTTTCTGCAACATCACCATTCTGCCCTTTTGCTGATTTTTCGGGTATTCCCAGTTTGATAATAAACCTGAATGTTGATCCTTTGTTGGGTTCACTATCGAGTGAGATCGTACCTCCCTGAAGTTCAATAAGCTTCTTGCATATCGCCAGACCAAGACCTGTTCCTCCGAAATGTCTGGTTGTATCGGGGGAAGCCTGGGTGAAACTATCAAAAACCATCAAATGCTTATCTTTTGGAATTCCAATTCCTGTATCTGTTATTGAAAATTCTATCCTTGACTGGTTTGATATGCGATCCAGTTCCTTTAATGTCACAGTAATGCTGCCGTGAAAAGTAAATTTAAGCGCATTGGAGAGCAGATTGGACAGGATCTGATTTAATCTTACGGGATCGCCAATGACCTCAATCGGCACATGATCTGACTTCCTTATTTCGAATTCAAGATGTTTTGCTTTGGATCTGAATGAGTATGACCTCATTATCTCTTCAAGAAATTCACTAAGGTTGAACTGGGTCAGTTCAAAAATAATTTTACCCGATTCCATCTTGTTATAATCCAGAACATCATTCACAAGAGTGAGCAAATGATTTCCCGAGAATTTAAGTGTTTTAATAAAATCCATCTGGTCTTCCCTTGGATTTCCTTGCAGGAGAAGATTGGTAATCCCAATTACTTCGTTGAGAGGGGTTCTGATTTCATGGCTCATGGTCGACATAAAAATCTGTTTCGACTGAGCAGCCTCTTCGGCTTTTTGCCGGGCAGTGATAAGGTTGTCGAGCATCATTCTTCGCTGAAGAGCAATAGCTATCTGATTGGCAATAAAGTCAAGAATATATAGATCATCCTGTGAAAACTTATTCTCATCATAGTAATCCTGCAGACACATTACCCCGATAATGCTATTGTCCACCTTCAGGGGAACACCCATCCATACTTTACATGGTGTACCCACAAGTTGAATATCACCGGAGTCTTCCAATACCCTCAGATCGTTTTCTTTCAGCAGTACCGATTTGTCCTTCTTTATTACCCAGCCGGTAATTGTGTTTTTTGTGGGTATTTCATAGAAATTATCCTTTTCATCGGCAAAGAATGGAAGTGAAAGCGTTTCTGAAGCCTTATCATATAACGCTATGAAAAAGTTATTTGTATCCCATATTTTGCTTAACTCACTGACAATTATCGGGTAGATCTCCTTGATGTCATATTGTTTAAGTGCAGCAGTAGAGATATTATAGAGTATCTCCTGTACCAGCTGTCCTTTTCTTTCTGATGTTATATCCCTGTATATTCCAAGGTGGGCAACGACCTCATTATTTATAATTATTGAAGTCGCCTTTAGAGAAACATGAATCTGATTGCCTGATTTATTCTTTCTGATAGTCTGGATAACATTGCTCACATCTTCAGAAGCCTTTCTGTCAATATCCTCTGCCTCTTCCTTTAGATTATCCGGAACTATAAGGTTATTTATACTTCTGTTTATAGCTTCCTCAGGAGAAAAACCAAAGAGATTGGTGAACTCCCTGTTGACCATCGATAAAATACCGGAAGAATTGGTAATTGCAATTGCAGCCGGTGTCGAGTTATACAGATGCTCCAGGAATGCTTTTTCTCTTATGATCTGATTTTCATACTCTTTCTGTTTACTTATGTCTGTAACAACACCCCTGTAAGCAATAATTTTATCATTAAGAAAAGTAGCAAAGGAATGTGTCACAATAGGCACTTTTGTACCATCTTTTTTTTTCGCTAAATATTCATTGCTTGATGCGGCTTCCCGGGAATTCAGAGATCTCAGGTTACTGATCATCTGCCGATAATTGTCGGGGAACATTTCAGAAATATATACACCTTTTTCAAGCTCCTCCTTTGAATAACCGAAAAACTCCAGTCCCCGCTTATTTGCAAAAAGAATTTTTCCCGAAATATCAACTTCATAGATCATTTCAGGAAGCATTTCTGCAACTTTCTCAAAGACAGCTCCCTGTTTGTAAAAATCGTCAAGATATTTCTGCTGAATTCCAGGCTCCCAGGTTATTACAATATTACCTGAGGTAAGGGGAAATCCCATATAATATCCCTCTGTATCGTCACCACCTGTGGAAGCAGAAAGTTTATGAGCGTCGCCTGTAATCCTTATGTGATTTAATAATTCTACGAGCTTAATCCTGTTAATCAGAGGAGTATCCTCAATACAATTACCAATTACTTCATCTTTATTGATAAATTCAATTGATTCGACCTTGCTGTTTAAATCGATTATATATATTTTATTATCCTCTCCGATGCTGAATAGAGCAAGGTAACTACTTACTGTCTCGAAAATTTCGTCGAGAACGCTCCCCTTACTCTCTTTTATTTTTTTGTTTTTTGAGTCATCAACCTCTGAGTAAACAGTCAATAGATAGATTTCATCATTGAGAGTTATGGTTTCAGCTGAAAAAAGGTATCGCTTTTCTTCTCTGTTTTTTGTTTTAAGAGTTATTGGATACGACTTTATCTTCTTTAATCTGGAAATCAGTTTGATATACTTATTGCTCTCCTCGAAATCGGTAAAAATCTCAATGTCATCAGAAGTATGGCCAATAATTTCATCTTTAGTATATCCAAGGGCCTGAAGAAAAGCATCATTAACCTCAATATACTGACCCGAATCGAGTTTACTGATAGCCATCAGATAGGATGCTGAATGGAAAAAACTTAACGCCATCTCACTCCCTATCCCTCCTTGTTCCGAATGCTGAATATGCAAATCGTTCAATTCCTTCTCAAGTTGCTTATTTTTATTAAGCAACTCTTCATATCTGGCTTTAAAATCCATCTCAGTGCCTTTCCAATTACATTTTAAAATTAACAATTTTTGATTTATTACTGAAAGTTGATTATTTATTTATATATTTACTCTAACCTGCTTTATTCATAAACCTTTGTGAACCTTTGTGTAATCCTTAGTCCGCCCCTGCCTACCGGCAGGCAGGTTTGTGGTAAATCTTTTTTTACCACGAAGCCCGCCCGGACGAAGTCCCTTCGGACGGGGAACACAAAGTACAGCACAAAGTAACACAAAGGAATAGAGCATTTTAACTAAGTTTATGAATAATTCAAACTAAAATCATTTCTTTCCGGAATTACTCAGGAAGTATATACAGAATTCTTTAATTCCGCACTTACTGCAAAGGGGATTCCTGGCTTTGCAAATGTACCTTCCATGCAACAACAGCCAGTGATGTGCCATGTGTCTGAGCTTCTCCGGAATATTGGCAGTTAACTGATTCTCAACATGAAGTGGTGTTGTTGCATTAACTGCAAGTCCAATCCTGATTGCAACCCTGAAAACATGAGTATCTACTGCAATGACCGGCTTATTATAGACAACAGATGCAATAACGTTGGCTGTCTTTCTGCCTACACCCGGCAGTTGCTGTAATAAATCAATGTCAGAAGGGACAATTCCTTTAAATCTTTCTGTCAGCATCTTTGACATTGCGACAAGATGTTTCGCCTTATTATTAGGATATGAGCATGATTTGATAAGTTCAAAAACCTCCTCAGGAGCAGCATTGGCCAAGGAGGTCGGATTGGGATATCTCTTCATCAGCTCGGGGGTTATCTGGTTGACCCTTTTATCGGTACATTGGGCTGAGAGAATTACTGCAACTATAAGCTCGAATGGATCCTTGTAACTTAGTTCTGTTTCAGCTTCAGGCATATTTGCAAGGAAATATTCTATTGTCCTCCTAAATCTTTCCTTTATTGTCATTGCATTCAAATATAATGGTGCGGTTAAGGTAACACTTTTTATCTTTGCCCAATATTGATATTGAATTATGATTAGTTACCTGCAGGCAGAAAATATAGGAAGAAGGATTGGTGATCAATTGCTTTTTGAGAATATAAGTCTGAATATTAATAAAGGCGATAAAGTTGCCCTGATAGCAGTTAATGGTGCAGGAAAATCTTCCATGCTTGAAATCCTTGCAGGAAAGGAGAGTCCCGACGGCGGATTGCTTAGTGTGAAACGGGGATTGAGAATAGCATATCTCCGGCAGTCACCCTATCTTAACGAAGGAAAGAAAATTATTGATGAACTTTTTTCCACCGACAGCGACCTGGTGAAAACCATCAGAGAGTACGAGGAGTGCCTCCTTTCGGGTACTCCTGAGATGCTTCAGGTAATGGTGCAGAGAATGGACGATCATAAAGCATGGGATTATGAGGTATCAGTTAAACAAATACTTACAAAATTAAAACTTCCCGATCTGAATGCTTTTATCAATACGCTCTCAGGTGGTCAGAAGAAAAGGGTTGCATTGGCTAAAGTACTTGTTGAAGACTCAGACCTTCTCATTCTTGATGAACCAACAAACCACCTCGATCTCGACATGATCGAATGGCTTGAGGAATATCTGATGAAGTCGAAGAAAACTCTGTTGATGGTAACTCACGACAGGTATTTCCTCGACAGGGTCTGCAATGTAATTCTGGAACTTGCAGACAATGCCCTATACAGGTATGAAGGTAATTATGAGTATTTTCTTGAAAAGAAACAGAGCAGGGAGTATTCTGCTAAGATGAATACCGAAAAGGCCAAAAATCTTCTTAAAACAGAACTTGAATGGATGCGAAGGATGCCCAAAGCCAGGAGGCATAAAGCAAAATCCAGAGTTGAAACCTTTTATGATATAAAAGGGAGGGCAGCAAACCGTACCGAGGAAAAGAGCATAAATATAAATGTAAACATCTCAAGAATGGGTAAAAAAATCCTTGAGATAAGAAATGTAACCAAATCATTTGGAGATAAGAAGGTTATAAATGATTTTACCTATCTTTTCAACAGATTCGAGAAAGCCGGCCTGATTGGCCGTAACGGAACCGGAAAAACGACTCTTCTTAATATCATTACAGGACTGATTGAGCCGGATAAAGGTACCATTGAGAGAGGTGAAACTGTCGTCTTTGGATATTACCGGCAGGAGGGAATGAGTTTTGATGATGATATGACTGTTATTGATGCGGTTAAAAACATTGCGGAAAGAGTAACTATAAGCGATGGAAGTGTATTGTCAATAACTCAATTCATGAACTATTTTCTCTTTCCTCCTGAGAAACAATACACTCTGATAAGGAAGCTCTCGGGAGGTGAGAAAAGACGTTTGTATCTGTTAACCGTCCTGATGAAAAATCCTAACTTCCTTATTCTCGATGAGCCAACCAACGATCTGGATATATTGACTTTGAATGTGCTTGAAGAATATCTGGCTGGTTTCAAAGGTTGCGTAATAGTGGTTTCGCACGACAGGTATTTCATGGATAAGGTAGTTGATCATATATTTGAATATAAGGGTGATGGAGTAATTAAGGATTTCCCGGGAAACTATACACAACTTAGGGAAAAGCAGCTTGATGCAGACAAACAGATTGCCTCTGCAAAACAGACCAAAACTACTGAGAATGAAGCAAAAGCGGAGCCTGTTGTTGTAAAAGAAAAAAAAGCAGGACTTTCATTTAAGGAGAAAAAGGAATTTGAGCTCCTCTCTGAGGAATTAGGAAAACTTGAGACTGAAAAAAAACTGCTTGAATCAGATATGAGCAGTGGATCAATGAATTCTGAGGATCTTTACGTAAAATCAATAAGGCATGGCGAAGTGATGAAGATCCTGAATGAAAAGGAATTGAGATGGCTGGAGTTAAGTGAGAAGTGATTGTTGCGTTTCAGAGGAATTTTATAACTTTATCAATCAATATGATATAAAATTGGAAAAGATCTTTGTAAATACTCCCGGTGCCAGATCTGAAATATTGGTTGGTGAAAACTGGGAATCTGTAAAAGGGATGGTGCCAGTGAAGGGCACTGTTATCATTACCGATGATAATATTATGCAACTGTATGGCGACAAATTCCCATCGGTCCCTGTTTTTTCTGTAACCCCGGGAGAAGGAAGCAAGAATATGGGAGTAATAGAAAGCCTCGCAGAGAAATTGCTTGAGGCAGGAATAGACCGCTCAGGTTTTATACTTGCAATAGGTGGTGGGGTTGTTTGTGATCTGGGAGGGTTCCTTTCATCTGTATACATGCGGGGTATAGGGTGTGGCTATGTTTCCACCAGCTTACTTTCGCAGGTAGATGCGAGTACAGGAGGTAAAAATGGTGTAAATCTGAGTGGTACAAAGAATATGATCGGAGTTATCCGTCAACCTGAGTTTGTTATATGTGATACTTCCATGCTTGCTACACTCTCCGGCGAGGAATATCTTTCAGGTCTCTCCGAACTTATTAAAACAGCTGTTATTGGCGACAGGTTCTTATTTGAAACTATTGAAAATAATTACAATAAGATAATTGCGAGAGATATTGAGTTGATGACCTCACTTGTTGCTATGTGCGTAAGGTTTAAAGCTTCTGTTGTTTCAGAGGATGAGAAAGAGACCGGTTTGCGTAGGATCCTGAATTTCGGTCACACATATGGACATGCGATTGAGATGTATATGTCTGTCAGGCATGGCTTTGCTGTTGCATCCGGAATGGAACTCGCAGCTGAGTTTTCATGCATGAAGGGATTAATAGGGCCACATGAAAGGGATCGGATTGTGAATATGCTCGGTCACTTTGGATTGCTCAAACACCATACTCTTCCGGATGACAGACTAGAACAACTCATTCTTCATGATAAGAAAAAGTCAGGATCAGAAATTAATTTTGTATTCACTGAAGGTATTGGTAATGCAATAGTAAAAAAAATACCGGTAGGTGAGGTGTTGGATTTTTACAGTAAATACAGGGATAATATAAAAAAAACATGAATTCTTTTGGAGTTATTTTCAGGGTATCTCTGTTTGGCGAGTCTCACGGACCTGCCATCGGAGTTATTGTTGACGGATGCCCGCCCGGATTATCGCTTAAACCCGAAGATTTTCTGCCTGATCTGAAGAGAAGGCAGAGTGGGAGCAGGGGAACTACACAACGTCAGGAACCTGATCTCCCTGAAATTTTAAGTGGTGTTTTTAATGGGGTCACTACGGGTGCGCCGGTAACGATTACAACCAGGAATACCGACAAGATCTCCTCCGATTATGATGAGTTCAGAAATATACCCCGACCGGGGCATGCTGATTTTGTAGCCGGAGTAAAATATTCAGGTTTTTCTGACATGAGGGGAAGTGGTCACTTCTCTGGAAGAATAACCTGGGGACTTGTTGCCGCCGGAGTAATTGCCAAAAAAATAGCATCAGGATCCGTGATCGCGGCAAAACTGATATCTGCGGGTGGATCTGAAGATATAGAAAAGGCAATTGATGAGGCAATAGAAGCAAATGATACCATAGGAGGTATTATCGAATGTCGTGTCCAAAAACCGCCTAAGTCACTTGGGGAACCATTTTTCTACTCTTTGGAATCAGCTGTTAGCCATATTATCTTTTCAATACCTGCTATTAAAGGGATTGAATTCGGTGCCGGGTTTGCTGCTGCAGCAATGAGGGGATCGGTTCATAATGATTCTTTCACCGACAGCAGTGGCAAAACTGCAACAAATAATGCCGGAGGTATTAACGGAGGAATTTCAAATGGTAATGAAATAGTTTTCAGAGCAGTAGTAAAACCAACTTCTTCAACCGGTACAGATCAGACAACATTTAACTTTAAGGAGGGCAAAATGACCACTCTTAAAGTAAAGGGCAGACATGATGTCTGTATAGCTCTCAGGATGCCGGTTATTGTCGAAGCTGCATGCGCAGTTGCAATGGCTGATCTATTGCTGATCGACAGAGGTATTTACAGAAGAACACTCTTGTAATCTATTGATTATTAATACATAATAGAGTATGATAATCAGATAGTTATGTTATTTTAGTCTTTTTATGATCAGCGCTTTTTTTGCCGATTTGATAATAAGAACTTTCTTGGTCGATCTTGTTACTTTGAACCTGTTATCAATTCTGTCTCCGATTATCCATACTATTTTATCTTGAGACTCAAGAATGAGTTTATTCTCCTTGTCAAGAATTGAATATTTATTATCGATGAAATAGTCACTCAGCTTTTTCTTCTGTTTCATGCCAAGCGGGTAGAAATGATCGCCTGGTTTCCATTTCCTTAATACCAGAGGAAAAGTAAGTTTTTCTGCATCCACACAAGCTGTGGACTGATCGGCTGGAATAACAAAACTTTCATTTATAGACGTATAGAGTGCAGATTCAATTCCAGGAACTTTTTTGAAACCGGTTATATTCCTGATTACAAAAGAAGATGTGTCCCTAACCTCCTCATTCGATACTATTATTTCTTTCCTGTTCTTAATTATCCTGTGGGTTCCTGTGAAAATCTGTCCACCGGTTTTCCCATTGATCACTTTTAGCAGATCATCCAGCTGGACATTGACTATACCATAGGGTTTAAATAGTTCAAAAAGAATAGCTTTATTATGCAGATGAACTCTTAAAAGGCTGATATTGAAAGTTATAATATCGTCAGACTGTTCACAGAGCTTTTCTCTTAATTTCCTGATATATTCTGATACAATTTCATTGATTCCGATGAATCGCTCTGCAGTCTCGTTTAATGTTGTTTCAATCGAAGGATTAATCTCCTTGAGAACAGGAAGTATCAGGTGTCTGATTTTATTACGGATATATTTGGTATCAGCATTTGATTTATCTTCTCTGTACAAGATATTGTTAAGTCTACAATAGGCGTTAATTTGGTTGCGTGATGCGAATAGCAGGGGTCTGATTATCCTGTTACTGACAATTCTCATTCCGGATAACCCGGCTAAACCGGTTCCCCTGGTAAGATTGATAATCAGAGTCTCTATATTATCATTCATATTATGGGCAACAGCAATTAAATCATAACCGTTAGACTTTCTTATTTCTTCAAACCATGCATATCTTAACTCGCGGGCAGCCATCTGTATCGAAATTCCGTTTTCCTTCGCGTATCTTTTAGTTTCAAATCGTGTTGAAAAAAATGGCAGACCATTAGTTTCTGCATAATTACTGACCAGGTCCTCATCCTTGTCAGACTCTTTTCCACGCAATGCGAAGTTACAATGAATTATCCCTGTATCGTATCCCATCTGAATGAACAGATGTGCCATAACCATGGAATCAATCCCTCCGCTTACAGCAAGAAGAATTCTTTCATCCGGGTTTATGATATTATTTTCAGCGATAAACTTTTTGAAATCATTCAGCATAGCAGTTCATATTGAAATGCAAAAATAGCAAAGGCTCCGATTATCTGGTTGTTACCTGTACGGAATTATCGATGGAGGTCCCGAATCAAAATTGTACGGTCGCATTGGTTGTTCTCCCGATACCTGTAAATAGTTTATATTAGAATACTGAGGAGCACCTGGAAAGAAGCCAAGTCTTAACTGGAAGGTATTGAAAACCAGATTGTCATTCCTGAGCCTTATGCCAAGCCCCACTCCTGTCAGATTGAATCCGTTTGCAAAAATCTGGTTGGTACCGGCCAGGCTGGAGAAGTCTGTAAACCCGAAAAAGGCAAATCTGAATCCGTAAAGGTTAACAGGACTGAAAATGACTGATTCCAGGCTAATTGTAACTCTCTGGTTCCCTGATACTGAATCATTATTGAAACCGGAGAATCCGTTTTCAGTATAATAATGGAGATGCTCATCCAGGTTTCGGTCAAATCCCCGTGTGTAATTTGCATAAACAAAATTTCTGATTTTATATTTTCCTATAACCACAAGGTTAGAAAAATACTTCATACTTAACAGTAGTGTTCCCTGCTCTGTCTGTTTCTTATTGAGAAATGCCGAAAGTCCGGTGGAGACGTAGAAATAGCCCAGATTCCTGCTCGATTCACCAAATGAGATTTCAGCACCAATGTAAGTTCTTTGTTTAAATTCATTATTTTCCCTTCCGGCAGTTAATTTTAATAAACCACCATATGGAATATCCTCCGCCCGGCCGTAACTGTAGATAAGGTTTGTCTTGTAATATTTTTGTATGGAAAATGCCGCGGACCCCAGGAAAATCCTGTATCTCTGCATGGTATAATACGAGTCAGCGAGAATAATTGGACGGTCAAACACATTATTATTAGTATATCGTGCACCTATTATTATTCTGGAAACTGATTCCTTATTTATTAAGAAAGATCTGGCAAGCCAGTAATCCTGAAAATTATATTTAAATGGCTCAGGTTGTGTAGTGAGTTTCAGAGCAACAGTTGTATACATCTGATTTATTGAGATACCACCCGCATACTTCGTAGTGGAACTTACCAGTTTCCTGTTCAGACTGATACCATATGTTCTGTCCCCAAGGGCGTTCAGATAGAATACATTAAGATTTACGAAGGATTTTGCAATGTTATCGACAAGATAATGAAATCCGAATCCGGGTGAATTACTTCTTTTACTGTCATACGGCACTTCAACACCGAATTCATGTCCCATTCCCAGAAGGTTTTTTTCAAACACTGAAACTGAACCGGCACGGAGCCCATTGTAAATATACGACCCTCCCAATGAATATATATCCTTAGTAAGTATCAGGATATCAGACTGGTTATCTGATACTGGCACAACAATGATCCTTGCATCGTCAATGAAAGGTAACTGCCTTAGAATCCTCTCATTATCACTCAAAATTAATGGAGAAATGGTATCCCCTTCCGAAAATAACAGGTTTTTTCTGATTATATTTTCAGTTGTATTTACGTGTGTCCTGTTCAGAACATTCTCAATTTTTTTCGGGTTATACGATGCCGGTTCATTTATGTTTACTCCGAATACATTAAGCCGTTCAATTGCAATATTCCGGACTCTTTTGCCTGAAAATTTAAAATAGGTAGCATCACTTGTACCGGTTATCTGTTTACTATTTAGGGTATCCGGATTGACCACAACAAAGTCATATAGTTTTTTGGTAATCGGCCTTTTAGATGCCTTTTCTTCAAGCGAATTATAAAAATCAGAGTTTTTATCAAACGCTGGAAATGGTGGCTCTCTTAACAGAGCCGGATCGTTCATTGATATACGTGAAAAAAGACTGCCGTTTTCCGATGGTTCAAATAATGGACCTGAACTGATCCTTCTGATCGAATCATTATTTGTTATTGTTTGTGAATAAGCGCTATGGAAGAGCGATGTAAACGCCAGCGAAATCAGCGGGTATAAGATAATTCTGTATTTGATTCCATTTTTGCCCATCAGGATTCCTGAGGATTGCTTATTAGGACATCATCAGAATTAAACTGAAATCCAAGTCGTTTACCGGTCATAACTCTGGAATGCTGTATTTTAGCTTCAGCCTGACCGACAGTTGCAATCTTTACTGTATCGTAGGGTGGTACAAGAAGATCAAATTCTAGAGAATACTGAATTGCTGTTGCAATTATAAGATGCAGCGACTGTTTATTTATCTCTTCATTTCCATAATTTGTAAACAACATTCCCATTTGCCGTTTACCTTCCACAAAATATTGTTTCTCGTGGTTGATAAAGATCCTGGCAATGAGATAACCAAGATCATCCTGCCGTGAATATTTGAATGAATCGGCAAGGAAATTATAAATATTGATAATACCCGAATAGGCATTATACTTGTTTTTCTGTATGTAAGTTGTCTTCCAGGCCGGATGTTCACGGTCGAACTGAAAGATGTTAGAGTGCATACTGAATAGCAAAATGTCACCGGCGACCTTTATCTGGGCATCAAAATTACTTCTGTCGGTATACTCCAGCTTTATCCGTGAGTCCATTCCCCCTAAATTTGTATTAACATCTTTAGAAAGGCTTTTCAGGACCTCCTTTACATTGGAAAATGCCTCAAGTGTATTATCGAATACCTTCTGTTTTAATATCGATTTTTCTTTTAGCGTTGAAATTATTGCCAGTTTTTTTTCATTCTGATCGGCCATGATAATCAATTGTTAAGGCAACTAAATTAGTAATTTATTAGTACGATCTTGCAAACAAAACCCTTCTTTTAGAGGGTTTTCCGGAATAGATACACTTGCCATCTTCATCAGGGCTATCAAAAGGAATACATCTGATTGTGGCTTTTGTCAAATCTTTGATCTTCTCTTCAGTTTCGACTGTACCATCCCAGTGTGCCATAATAAACCCTCCGGGATTATCGAGAACTCTCAGAAACTCATCCCAGCTATCAACATAGAAAGTATTCTCTTTTCTGAAATTTAACGCTTTATTATAAATATTTGTCTGAATATCCTCAAGGAGTTTTGGAATAAATTCATTGATCTTTTCCAATGGAATTGTCTCTTTCGTTAGCGTATCGCGCCGTGCAACCTCAATCGTTTTGTTCTCAAGGTCACGTGGTCCGATGGCCAGACGAACCGGAACTCCTTTCAATTCATAATCTGCAAATTTCCATCCGGGTTTATTATTGTCCCGGTCATCATATTTCACCGAAATTCCTTTAGCTTCAAGATCAGCTTTAATCTTCCTGGCTGTTAATGATAATTCAGTCAGTTGCTCTGCTGTTTTAAAAATAGGAATTATAACAACCTGAATAGGAGCCAGTTTGGGTGGAAGAACAAGACCGTTGTTATCTGCATGCGCCATGATTATGGCACCCATTAGACGTGTTGAAACGCCCCATGATGTGGCCCAGACATAGTCAAGTTTGCCAGTTCTGTCGGTAAACTGGACATCAAAAGCTTTAGCAAAATTCTGACCCAGGAAATGACTGGTTCCGGCCTGTAAGGCTTTTCCATCCTGCATAAGTGCCTCAATCGCATAGGTATCAAGTGCGCCTGCAAAACGCTCATTTTCACTCTTATAACCCTTTATTACAGGCAGTGCCATTGAGTTTTCTGCGAAACTGGCATACACATTTATCATTTTTTCAGTTTCTTCTATCGCTTCTTCTCGCGTGGCATGTGCTGTATGGCCCTCCTGCCACAGGAACTCAGTAGTTCTCAGAAAGAGCCTGGTTCGCATTTCCCATCTCACAACATTAGCCCATTGATTGATAAGTATAGGCAGGTCGCGGTACGACTGAATCCAGTTTTTGTATGAATGCCAGATAATAGTTTCTGATGTGGGGCGAATAATAAGTTCCTCTTCAAGTTTAGCAGTGGGATCCACGACAATATCTTTTCCATTCTCGTCAATTTTCAGACGATAATGTGTTACTACTGCACACTCTTTTGCAAATCCCTCCACATGAGCAGCTTCTTTACTGAAAAAAGATTTTGGAATGAAAAGCGGAAAATATGCATTTACATGTCCGGTTTCCTTGAATAATCTGTCAAGTTCTGCCTGAATTTTTTCCCATATTGCATAACCGTAAGGTTTGATGATCATGCATCCCCTTACAACTGAGTTTTCAGCCAGATCAGCTTTGATTACCAGATCGTTATACCATTGTGAATAATTCTCTTCCCTGTTAGTTAAAAACTTCGCCATTTTTTTGGTATGGTATTTGTTTAATTTGATTTAAAGAAATAGATTGCGTAAAAATAAATAAAAACTTCAGTTATTACTCAAAAAAGAAAGGGAGGTTCATCATGAAAGCAATTTTAAACATCGGAATCCTATCGCTCCTTCTCCTTGGCAGTACAGCGGTAAATGGACAGATAGCTTATAATAGTGACTTCAGAAATGATAATGCCCGGATAGTAGTAAATAATTATTATGATGATTATGATTATTACTTTTCATCGCGAATAAACAGATTCCACAGATCTTATACTGCTTTTGATTATTACGCTCCCGTCTTTACTGATTCATACTGGTATAATTACCAGCCCTTTTCCTGGGGAGTCAGCATTTATGGAGGTGGCGGTTTCGGAATGGGGTACAACTACAATTACCCTGTTTACAATTACGGATATGGATATGGTGGATACGATCCTTACTTCGGTAGTAGTTATTACTGGGGTTACGATCCGTTTTACTACAGCAGTTGGTACAGCCCGGTATTTATCAACATAAATTTAAGGAACAGGTGGCATAATAATTATTACGGATGGGGTGGACATAATTACTACAGATCTGACTACAATACTTACAGCAACAACTTCTACAAATACTCTTCAACCAGAAACTCATCATACAACAATACTTCCAGAAGAAGACCCGAATCCAATTCTCAATCTGCTTCAGGAAATGTTTCAAGAAGGGAATCGACAGCTTCAGGTTCTTCCGGAAATAGTGTAAATACAGGAAGAGCTAATAGCAGTAACGCTAATAACCAGAATGCAGTTGTGACAAGAAGAGCTGCTTCGACATCCACAAACCAGGGACAGATGAGTACCGGCACAACTACACGCAGCAGAAGCACAGCACAGCCTGCAAATTCCGGAAGATCGTCTGTATCAACTGGTTCTGGTCAGTCAAGATCAGTAAGCAAATCTTCAGGAACTTCATCATCCTCTTCAAGACCAGCTTCTTCAGCTTCACAGGGCAGATCGGTGTCTTCGGGAAGTGCAGCCAGATCATCATCAGGTAGTAGCTCAACAGCAAAATCATCATCTGGTAATAGAGCAACATCCGGATCATCCTCGGGTAAATCATCATCATCTTCTTCTTCTTCTTCAGAAAAGTCGGGGAGACGAAGATAAACCAGGCCTCTTTGAAGAGACCTCTTTATAAGTGTATGTTTAGAATTTTTTTGCAGGCTTAGAAAAGTAACTCAACAAAATATTCTTTTTGGTATAATTTTTGATCGTTAATAAGAAAATAATAGGGGGAAATTAAAATGAAAGCAATATTAAACATATCACTCCTCGCACTTCTGGCCCTAGGCTCCTGTACCTCAAGCCTTTATACTGGTGCAGAATACGACGATCTCTACTTCGGAGTTGCTGATAAGCCAGTTGTAAAAGCCAGACCATCAATCAGAGAACAGGTTAATGATAAGAATCTGAATGCGGGAGAGTATTATGATAATATTTATGCTGCTGATACCCTCGTTGCCGAAGATTATTCGGATGCTGTGGATATTGACGATCAGATTGTGGAGAACAACGAATATGATAATGGTTATGATTATTATGACAGTTATTCTTATACAGGAAGGTTAAGAAGATTTTACGGCAATTATTTTGACCCTTACTGGAGAGATCCCTTCTATTTTGATTATGGATATGGTTTTCCATCATACTCCTTCGGCATGGGTTATGGAGGATTTCCCGGGTCGTACAGATCTTATAGTCCTTTCTATTACGACCCTTACAATTATTACGATTCTTTCTATAATTATGGCGGTTTATACGGAAGCTATTATGGTGGCGGGTACTATGGCGGAAATTATGGTGGGTACTATGGAGGTGGATATTATGGCGGGTACGGTGGGATGTATACTGTAAGAAGCAAGGATTATGTTCCATATGGCAGAAGTGAAAGAGCAAGTAATTTATCTTCCAGATGGAATAATAATACAGGTGTTACCGGGTCAGGCAGGAGAGATTCTTATCTCTCAACCGGAGGATCAACAAATACCGGCAGAAGGGTAGCTTCAGGCACTCAGACTCAGAGCATGGCAGGTGAGCAGAGAAGAACTGCCTCACCGGTTTCAAGTTCTAAACCGGCTTTCAGCCAGACCGACAGGAAAGCAGGCCAGAGTCAGACAGGTACTGGTAATACGCGTACAAATGCAATAAATGGACAGAATAATGCGGTGAGTACACGACCATCGTACAACGATGTTAACAGGTCATACACTCCAAGCTACAGCAGCCCCCGTATGTCAACACGGCCAGCTTACAATAACAGCAGAGTTTCAGAGAGCGCTGCACCGGCTACGAACAGAAGTAACAGTACTATTAATAACAGCAGAGTAAACAGTAACTCCGGTACAACACGAACTCCCGTTAATCAGGGAAATTATCAGAACAGCAGCAACGGATCAAGAACAAATTCATCTGTTGGGAACACTCAGAGAAGGGTAGATGCGCCTACAGGTTATTCACCTTCCGGTTCAAGATCAAATGTGAGTACATACAGAAGCACCGACAGTTATTCAGTACCATCCAGAAGTAGTGTTGAAAGCAGATCCTCATCAGGATCTTATACCAACCCGTCTTCAGGAAGCAGGTCTTATAGCGGTGGATCAAGTAGTAGTAGCGGAAGCTCATATAGTGGAAGCTCTTATTCAGGTGGATCATCCAGCGGCTCATCATCAGCTGGTTCTTCATCAGGGTCCTCCGGATCTTCTTCATCCTCCTCTGGTTCATCTGGATCCTCATCAGGAAGAAGATAAATTTAGTAGATACCAGTAATTCTAAAAGTTCATTCTAAATTCAGAGTGCAGGATATGTTTTACAAAAAATAAAATGTCATGAAAAAAATTATCATTATAATGCTGGCAGTTTTATCACTATCTGCATTGAGCTCAGCACAGAATGTTGATGATGCTCTAAGGTATTCCAGAGTCTTCTACAGTGGTACTGCCAGGTTTATGTCGATGGGAGGTGCGTTCACCGCTTTGGGAGGAGATATATCTTCACTTAGTCAGAATCCGGCAGGATTAGGTGTCTTCAGATCTTCTGAAATCAGTGTAACCCCTCAGTTGTTCAATATTAATTCAACGGCTTCATTTAACGGAATCGCATCAGATCATCTTTATAATTTCAATCTCAATCAGGCTGGTATTGTAAGTAATCTGATTTCCAATAGCAATGAATCAGGACTAATCACCCTCAATATTGGTTATTCTTTTAATAAAACAAATAATCTAACTAATAGTATACTTATTCAAGGTAAAGGCACAACAAGTTCCATAGTCGATTCATGGGCCTTAAGTAGTGAAGGAATTCTGAAAGATGACCTGAAGGATGAGCCAGGTATGGCATACGATGCATGGTTAACCAATCCAATATTGAGTTCAGGCGGATTATCTTATGGAACTGTTTTTTCCAATTATGGGGTAGATGCTGTTTCAACCTATGGCCAAAACGTCAGACGACTTGTTTCAAATGAAGGATATACTGGTGAGCATGCCATTTCAGTTGGTGGTAATTATTCTAATAAAATCTTTTTTGGAGCCACTCTTGGAATAAACAGAATTAAGTTTTCCAACCATTTGGAACATTTAGAAAACCTTGAGTCTACAGGTATCACCTTAGCTTCTGAGTTTAAGAATTTTACATATACCGACCATTTTGAAAGTAAAGGAACCGGATATGCCCTTAAACTTGGAACAATCATCAAACCTATTGAGGCAGTGCGTATCGGACTGGCATTTCATTCACCTACATTTTATCGCATTGATGAGACATTCTATAAAAACATTACCTCTAACTTTACAAATGGAGGTCATCACGATTGGTCAATCGATCCTCAAAGGTATAATTACTATTTTACAACTCCGTTCAGGGCATTAGCAGGAGTTGCCGTACAGATAAAAAAAATTGCCCTGTTAAGTGCTGATTATGAGTTTGTTGATTACAGTATAGCCCGTTTTTCCGAATCCGGAGACAATTATGATTACAGCGAAAAAAATCTTAGTAATAAGAAGAGCCTGAAATCTGCAAGTAATATAAGGTTGGGTGGTGAAGTAAGACTTAACAAGCTCTACCTTCGTTCCGGGTATGGCTATTATGGTAAGGCATTTCAGCCGGGTGAGGATAATGAAAACCTCGACTACAGATCACTCTCTTTCGGAGCAGGATTAAGAGAGAAAAATGTTTCCATCGACTTTGCTTATACAAATTTTGACTATTCAGAGAAATATTTTCTTTATCCGCTCGACAATACTTTCGAACCTGCTCAGGCAAATCTGAGCACATCAAAAAATATGTTCACAGTTACACTTGGTTATAAATTTGGATATTAATATTTTGATTTCTTCCTTTTTCAGAGGCTGTTTCGGAATGAACAGCCTCTTTTTTCATCACGGTTCTCCCTTTCTCCGCTACTCCCCATCACCCATTCCGAGGAATCAGGTCCCATATTAAAGATAAGATCAATAATACTTAATTTTTCAATATGTCCCTTCCCGGTACCGAATACCTGAATATAGGGCTTTGCCTGAAAAGATGATTTGACTTTAGGTGCAATTTTATACCTGCAATCGTATGGCCGATTATCAACCGGTTCAAAAATGCTTGTAAAGGAAATAGCTTTTCTTAATTTTAATATCTGAAGTATATTTTCTGTAAGAGCCATGTTCAGTTCGATCAGAAATTTGTGGTTTTCTGAAATTATTTTTTCAAAACTCTCAAAGTAGAACTCGTAAAATGGAGACGAGTGGTACGATGCTGTTATTGCTCCCAGATGAACCTGTTGCCAGCGTTTTGAGT
>JANNKF010000059.1:0-5541 GCA_031396165.1 Bacteroidales bacterium
ACCCCACTATGACAAATAAAATATTTATTATACTGATTTGCTTTACTTTCTATTCTTGTGCTACCTTGATAAATACCAAGCAAACTAGAATAGAGATTCATTCATTTCCAGACTCAGCGACAATCTGCCTAGATAATGATACTTGTATCAAATCTCCGGCAATAATTGAAGTTCCAAGAAGTTATAAGGATTTTAATGTAATTGTTAAAAATGATTCAATTAGTAAAACGATTCGGGTTAAGAGTCGTGTAGCTCCAGAGTTCAAATGGGGAAACCTATTATTATTATATTACTGTCCAATAGGATATATAGTAGATGCTTCTTCACGAGAAAAGATTTACAGCTATGACAATTCGCTACTAGTAGATTTAACAAAAGATATTGATGGTTATAAAAAATGGAAATCATCTAAGCAAGGACAGATTTATGTCAGATCTTCATTCCCTTGGTTTGATTTCACAGAATTTGATAATGGGCGTGGCACAAATAATTATGAATCATATATGGGCCTAACAATAGGCCTTGACTATTACCATTCAAAACGATCGTATGTTTCATTAAGTGGTGGAGCAACTGGAATATCAAACCTTAGATTGCCTGTTATGGATGTATGGTATTCGGATACAGTCCAATTTGTTAAATCATTTAGTGCAAAACTCACCAATAATCATGATTTCAACATTTTTTCAAGTCAAAATATTGGGTTTACATTGGGATATGGAGTAAGTTTTACAAATTTTAGATACAGACAAACCTTTTATGGTGATTCAGTAAATACTTTGCAAGCTGATATTTACAAAAAAAACATTTCAACTGTTGGTTTATGTTTTGACTCAAATGTTATTCTGTTTAATTACTATTACCTCGGATTAAGTGTATTACCTTCTTTCTACATAATTAATAATAAATCCTGGGCTTACTCACATTTAGTATATTTTGATTTTGGAGTTCGATTACCACTTGGCAATTATAAGAATGATAAAAGAAAAGTAGTTCGTTATAAACCAAGACTGTTGGATTAATATACCTATGCTTAAATTGGTCAGTTGAGTTAATTTGACCATCACAAGGAGTGTATTTTTAAAAGACTTGGTGCCGTTAACTGGGATTGATATCAAGCAGAAAAATCTAATGGTTCCGATGCTGTTAACAAAATAACACTACCCTGACAAATCCTGCCTGTAAGCCAGGACTGAAAACCTTGACAAATTTCATTTATCGTGACAGATTCGTTGCTCCGTGACAGTTTTAAAAATGTCACAAATGCTAACATCGCTGGTAGGTTTAATTGCCTTCGGCAGCCCGGACACATTCGCAATCAACGATATACATCAGTCGCATGCTTTTTATAACTTATCATAATTTCAGTACCGTGACTATTCCTGCTACCGTGACAAAGTCTATGGGGCTGCCGGCCAACGCGCCGTTGTCATGGTTTTTGCATCGTCATCTTGACTGTTTTATCTTATCGGGACAAATCCGTTTCATTTATCGGGACTCAGTCATTTGGACAACTTTATCGTGACACTTAAATCCTGCTCACTTATCGGGACTGTGCAAAAACACATGCCAACCCTGACACGGACGGCAACTAAATCTACCAGCGGGCCGTTAGCTGCAAGGCAAATTTGTCACATACCCGCATTACACCTGGACCTCCTACGCGCGCGCAAGAGTTTTGAAGCCCTTCCCTGCAACCGTCCCTTCGCTTCAAAACACATGCTTTTTTGCCCGCCCGGACTCCTCCATCGGGCCAACTTTAGTATACCATGCCAAACCTTACCCGTATGCCGGGACTTTGGCATCTCGTGACAACTTTATCATACCATTACAAACCCTGCTCTTTTACCGGGACTTTGGCATCTCTTGACAACTTATCATATCATGACAAATCCTGCCCACTTGCCGGGACTTTGGCATCTCTTGACAACTTTATCCTTTCACGACAAACCCTGCCCCTTAACCGGGACCTTTACGTCTGGAAAACTTGATTATATCTTGAAAATGATTTAACATAGTCAGCATACACCCTATCTTCTTAGCTAACACCGCTAAACAACCCATGTTTTGCACATTTGAGGTGCTTGATTTCCTCAAGGAATAGCATGATTTTTTCAATTATGTTATTTAGAATGAATATATATTACATCATACAATGAAAATAGTTCATTTTTTCGTGTCACAAAATGACACTTTTTGAGACGTAGCAATGTAGAGTCATAGCATTATATTTTGCTTATTTTATTTAGAATTAATTCAAATTACACCCATGATCAAAAATAACTCGGATTTTCATGTCACAAAATTACTGTTTTTGACATGTAGCAATAGAGATGAAATATTAAATGACAAAATAGACATTTTACATCACTGATTTTAAGAATAACAGCATATAAAACAAGCAATGATTATTAACTCTCGGAGATGCAAACCTGGAACATGAGTACAACGTAGTTTTAAAATATTCATAATACAAAAAAATGGATATCAGCAAAAATATTGATCTTATATATTGCTGATAATTAAATGCATATCGTTACTTTTTCGTCTTGTTAGTGCTATTTTTTCGATGGGACTGACGGGGCGAAAGCTTGCATAAAGATTACGTTTTAAAGACTGATATTTGATCAATTATCGTTGGTCTATTGTCCATGCGCTGTCCCTATACAACTGCTTTTGGAAATGGTTCCTAACTAATTCTACTTTAATATATATCTAATACCAACATTATGAAAATAAGAGCTATAACAAGGCAAGAACTAGCTGATCAATATGGTGTATGTAGAAGGACACTTAACCGTTGGTTAAAAACGAATGGAATCAAAATACAAAACGGATTAATAACACCTAAGGATCAGGAACTAATCTTTTCAAAAATCGGTCATCCAAACCCTATTCAAGATCAACCAATAATTAAGATTCGTTGAATTTCAAATCTATCCTCTAATTTATCCCCCTCACACTGGACTTTCCGCATCTGCTAAGCAATGTGTCCAAATCTAGTCGAAACTAGCTTAAAGTTGTCAAAACATGTATTCTTGTGGCTGTTTTTTCTGTTGATAATAGTTTAAAAGTTAGGAACTTTCATTCCATAAACCTTTAATCTTTAAAACCATGAAAAAATTATTGTTTCTAACGGCATTATTTTTGTTAGGATTGTATTTAATTACTTATTCTCAATCCGTTCCATACGTTCTTAATAAGGATAATCAACAAATTAAGATGATAAGTAAAAGAATTACCGAAAATGGGTGGGTGTATTTAAATGATAATTTAAAACTATCGCCAAATGAGTTAATAAAAACACATAAAAAGGCATTTGGGTATTTGGACAATGATAAAGTTGTACTTAATAAGACTCATAAAGATTCTATTTCTGAGGTTTTTTACTATAAACGGTTTCATAACAATATTGAAGTTGAGAACTCAGAGTTTGTTATTCATACAAAAAAAGGACAATCAACACTGTGCTATGGAGAAGTTTTCGGAACCTTTAATTCCTTGAGTCCATTTTTAACTGAAGAGATGGCTTTTGGAATTGCCAAACAATTTATATATCCAAAGGGCAATTTCCCAACAAAAATAAAAATTGATTCTGTATTAAAGGAGTATCGCCCAAAAGGGAAATTGATATATACAAGAATTCAATCAAATGATAAAAATAATTCAGCTGAATATATCCTATCTTATAAATATAGTGTCGTCTCCGTCGATCCCTTTGATATAAAAACTATATATATTGATGGATTAAGTGGTACTATATTAAATGTAAAAAGCCAGATTAATAAAGCTGTTGGAACAGTAAATACATGGTACAACGGTTCAAAAAGTATTACTACATATTTTATTCAAGGTTTTCCAAGAGGGAAATTTAGATTGCAAGATAGATCTAGGGGGTACATCCATCCAAAAGATGGGTGCACTGGTGGATATTATTTGGACGCTTACGGCAATTATTTGTATGCTGATTGGGATATTCGGAATTTTTATGAAAAAACCAGTAGCAATAACTGGGGTCCTGATCTTGCAAGCACTTCACTCTGGGCTATTGAAAGAGCATATGATTACTTTAAAAATGTTTTTTATAGAAATGGAACAGATGGGAATAATAGAGAAGTTCGAATTTATCCCGCCGGTTATTTACTTGGTTCGGAGTTCGTTGGTTCAATGTACGTTTCGTCAGATGATTGGAATGAAGCAACAGAGCAAACTGTTGAATATGATGGTATTTACGTCCTAAATCCCTTCACACAAGGTGACTATACTGTTACTCTAGATGTTCTAGGCCACGAATTTACACATGGAATTAATCACTATTTCAATGATGTAGGCAACAGCAATATTATTGAATCACAAGCCATACAGGAATCATTCTGTGATATATTTGGAGAAATGATTCAGGCATATACCTTAGGCATTACGCCAGACTGGAAGGGGGCTTACGAAGCTTCCACTTATTCCTATAAAGATCTGGCTTCTCCTAATAGTCCTGAAAATCCAGCCTTCAAAGCTGCAGCATTTGTAAATGATCCGTATTGGGGAGGGAATCAGTATGCTAAAGCAGGAGTTCAAAACAGATGGTTCTACCTACTGTCAAATAGTATTGGTTATATGAACGCTGCAAAAATTGCTTATAGGAATATGACTAATTACTTAATTACAACATCAAATTATTTAGATGCTCGAGAAGGCTCCATTAATGCATCTAGCGATTTTTTTGGCGAGTGTTCGTATGAAACTCAGCAAGTTATGAATGCATGGGCAACTGTTGGGGTTGGAGCTGCTGCAACTCCATGCTTACAAGTTAATATTGTTGGTCCCGAATCATTGATGTGCGGTGAATCTGGATACTATTCTGCGAATGTCTATGGTGGCTCCGGATTTTACTCATATTCATGGTATGTGGATTATACTCTTTATTCTAATGAATCATCCATAAGTCTGGGATTTTACCCACAGTATGGTGATGAGTATCATAACATCAGCCTAACTGTAACTGATGCAAGTCTTTCTGATTCTGATGATAAGAGCATATTTATTTTTAATTGTGGCGAGGGTAATAAATCTAGTGCCAATGACAGTCCAGATATCCTTATATATCCAAATCCTGCAACTTCATCAACAAAAATCACAATCGATCAGTCATTCATTGAAGATTCCAAATCATTATCAGTTCAGATAATAGATCAGAATGGGAAACTAGTCTTTGTGAAAAAGTTTTACGAAAAAGAAATCACAATTAACACCTCAGCCTTCCAAAAGGGTATCTATAATGTTCTTTTAAAAACTGAAAAAAAGAATGGTAATGCAAAACTTATAATTAAATAAATAGAGTTCTCCCTTCTACCCGGGAATACTAGATATTACAATAGTATTCCCGGGTTAATTATAGAGAGGCCTATAACTATCAAATAATGAAGCCATTTTTATAACCTATTAGAAAAACAATAAGTCAATTAAAAAGGTTCCATTAGCTCTCTGACAAGCTCGAATCTGAGTTTTTTATTCGATATTGTATTTTAAATCAGGCTGACTATTTTT
>JANNKF010000107.1:0-1887 GCA_031396165.1 Bacteroidales bacterium
TTGTGCTGTACTTTGTGTTCCCCGTCCGAACGGACTTCGTCCGGGCGGGCTTCGTGGTAAAAAAAAGCTTAACCACAAACCTGCCTGCCGGTAGGCAGGGGCGCACTAAGGATTACACATAGGTTCACAAAGGTTTATGAATAAATCAGGGTAAATATAGCAGTTTCATATAAACAAAAATTTGACGGGACAGGGTTTGTGGATTAAATGATTGCATATATTTGAGAAAGAGTTCAGAGTTGCAAATCTTTATCCTTTTAACGAATCCTGTACATGATGAAACCCTTAAAAAAAATTCTCAAAGCAGTTCTGTTACTGATAGCTGTATTGGTAATCGGATTTATTTGTCTGATAGCCTATGCCATAGTTTCCGATTATAAACCTGAAGAAAAGGAGATCATTTCACAGGCTGAGAAGCCTTCAACTCTTAAGGATTCTCTGACACTGACACTCTTAAGCTGGAATATCGGCTATGCAGGTCTCGATAAGGATATGGATTTTTTTTATGACGGAGGCACAAAAGTTATAACACCTGAGTCTGTATGCAGAAACAACATGACTGAAATCGGGAATTTTCTGAGAAATAATGACTCAATCGACTTCATTCTCTTGCAGGAGGTTGACAAAAAAAGCAAGAGAAGTTACAGGATTGATGAATATGCAAGTATCGCTAAGGAACTCGCCGGCCATACTCCCTCTTTTGCAAAAAACTATGATGTTTTCTTTGTACCAATGCCGGTTTCAAATCCTATGGGAAAGGTATTATCAGGACTTGCCTCTTATTCGAAATACGTACCCGGGTCAGTTACAAGATATTCCCTCCCAGGCGATTTCGGATTCCCCACGCAGCTCTTTTATCTCGACCGGTGTTTCCTGGTAAACAGGTATAAGCTATCGGGGGCGAAAGAACTTGTAATAATAAATACCCATAACGAAGCATTCGATGATAGCGGCGATATAAGAAAGGCTCAGATGGAAAAGCTTAAGGAATTTGTTCTAAATGAATATAATTCAGGCAATTATGTTATTGCGGGTGGTGACTGGAACCAACACCCTCCCGATTTCAAACCTGCTTTCATGGGGAACAAGGAATTCACGGGCCGCATCGGAAATTTTTACCTGATGGGTATAGAATCAAATTATATGCCGCGGGACTGGAAATGGATTTATGATCCGACAACACCTTCATTCAGAACGCTCATAACTGCTTATGACTCTGCAACAACACCCACGAGTGTTTGTGATCTCTTCCTGATTTCTCCGAATATTGAGTCGGTTTCAGTAAAATGCCATAATCTCGGATTTGAAAATTCAGATCATAATCCGGTAATAATAAAGGTAAAGCTTAACTGAATTGATAGCTCCCGGGCATTGTAATAAAGGCTATTTCTTATTATTGCCTTTGTGCTTTCGGGCATTTAAATAATTCGGATTATGGGGGTTGTTTGGATTCTTAAACCAACCATTATGGTTACCATTGTCATGTTTAACCAACACAACGCAGGAAGAAGAACCAAATAAAAACAGTGTGCAAATTACTAATACAGCTATCGATCTTGTTAATTTCATAATTATTTGGTTTATTTTATTCTGAAACCTGCGGTCTTACAAAATTATACTGATTCTTTTCCATAAGAGTTACATAATTCCTATTCAGATTTGCATAATTCACATTATCCAGAATATGGGCATTTAGTTATTTACATAAGCAGCTGTCGAATAATTTTATATAGGAGTATCTGGAATGAAAAATAATTGAATAATAATTATGAGCTGATTGAATTTGAATTCAATTAAAATATCAAAATAGTTGCAGGGGATCCTACGTCCGCCAGCCGGCGGACGAAGGATGACAGGATTTTGATGGGTCATAGTGGGATCACCCAG
>JANNKF010000311.1:0-8194 GCA_031396165.1 Bacteroidales bacterium
GTAGGCAGTAGGCAGTAGGCGGAAGGCAGCAGGGGGAAGGAATCGGATAAAAAAAATTCAATAACCCCGTGGCTTTAGCCCGGGGTAAAGGAATAGGCTTTAACTCTGGCGCCGGACATGAAAATAGAGGAGATAAATTGACATGCAACCGGCGCCTGAGAAGCGAAGGGCAAAAGCTGGCAAATGAAGAAAAAACAGAAAATATTAAAATGAAAATTAAGAGAATATTAATTGCCAACAGAGGCGAAATTGCAGTGAGAATAATGAAAACTGCAAAGCTGATGAAGATAGAGACTGTTGCCATAAAGACTGCTGTTGAACCGAATGCAATGTATCTGGCATCGGCCGATGTGGTTTTCGATAATACTGAGGATGTTTCAGAAATTCCGGTTTTCCTCGATATAGAAAAACTAATTGCAATAGCTCTTAAGAGTGAGGCAGATGCAATCCATCCCGGTTACGGTTTCCTTGCCGAAAATGCATATTTTGCCCAGAAGTGTATTGATAATAAGATAATTTTTATTGGCCCTTCACCTGATGCCATTTATAAAATGGGGAATAAAACAATTGCCCGAAAAATAGCACTTGCAGGCGGGATCCCTATGGCAATGGGAAGTGAAGGTAATATTGCCAATGAGGAAGAGGCTGTTATTATTGCTGAGAAAATTGGTTATCCGGTAATCATCAAAGCTGCATCAGGCGGAGGTGGAAGAGGAATGAGGATTGTCAGGAAATCGGAAGAGATGGAAAAGATGTTTATCATAGCAAGCAAAGAAGCCGAGAAAGCGTTTAATGATCCTTCTGTATTTGTTGAAAAATATATTGAAAATCCAAAACACATTGAATTTCAAATACTTGGCGACACAAAAGGCAATGTACTCCATCTGGGAGAACGTGAGTGTTCAATTCAGCGAAAGCATCAGAAATTACTTGAAGAGGCTCCGTCATCAGCACTCGATAAAAAATTAAGGGAGCAGATGGGAAGCATGGCTGTACAGATTGCAAAAGCGGTTGATTATCATTCTGCCGGTACAGTTGAATTTCTTCTTGACTCTGATAATAACTTCTATTTTATGGAGATGAATACCAGGATTCAGGTCGAACATCCTGTAACTGAGATAATTACCGGCATAGATCTTATCGAACAACAGATCAGGATAGCTAATGGTGAAGAACTGAAATTTAAACAAAGTGATATAAAACTTTCCGGATGGGCTATTGAATGCAGAATAAATGCAGAAGATGTTCAGGCCGGATTTGCTCCTGATCCCGGAAAAATAACAAGCCTTTTTATGCCTGGCGATCCATGCGTACGCGTAGATACAGGTGTTCAGGCTGGCTCTACTATAGTTGCAAGCTATGATTCAATGATAGCCAAACTGATAGTGAAGGGCAAAGACAGAAAAGATGCAATTAAAAACTGCAAAATGGCTTTGGATAAAGTGTGGATTAAAGGAACAAAAACAACTCTGCCCTTTTTCAGGATGCTCATGCGTCATCCTAAATTCCAGGATGGCAGCTTTACTACTGCATTTATTGAAAAAGACCTCGACAAGTATTACTATAACAGCGAATATGAAGAGATGCTGGCTGCATGGCTCGCAACCAAGCTGTTTGTTGAAGAAAACCTGAATGATGACAGCATCAACATCAACTTTGAGAATGGAAAAGAGATGAGTCCATGGTTGCTTAACAAGAGAATTAATCAATTTTAAATCAAGCTATCACAATGGCAAAAGATAAACTTCAGATAAAAAAATTACATGCACTTTCATCGGAAAACAGAACATTCAACTTCTCAATGCCACTGAAGCAGACAATTAGAATTGGAAAAAGAGATTATGAAGTTAAGCTTAAAGCTGATGAAAAATATGGAACCTATATTCTCTGGAAGAACAGGAAATATCCGGTGGAGATAGTCCGTTCCCGACAGAATAAGTACGAAATATTATTTAACGACATAAGTTATACTTTTACAGTAGAGACTCCATTCTCACTTCAGAGAATGAAGGTTCTGAATTCAAAAAAAGGGAAAGTCGAAACAGAATATGTAAAAGCTCCAATGCCCGGTAAAATTATTGATGTACTGGTAAGAGAAGGTGCCAGTGTACTTCGTGGTGAGCCGATAGTAATTCTTGAAGCTATGAAAATGCAAAATGAGATTCTGTCACCTGTCAATGGAATTATTGTAAAGGTCAACGCCAAAGCCAATACTAATGTTATGAAGGATGATCTTCTTGTTGAAATTAAACTCTAGAACTCATAAATAATTCCCGCTAACCCAACCTGCATCACGGCAATCCGTTAACTCAAAACAACCATTTGTTAATCCCATTGTTTCTTTAAAATAAATTAGTGATACTTTGCAGATAATAAACTGATTGGTCTCAGGTTAGTATGAAAAAAAGTCGACTGGGATAAATTTCAGGTTTTTGTATATTTGTATTGAGCTAAACTTTGATTGAAATCACATGAGGTTTCCATTAAATCGAATATCAGTTCCAGTTATTGCTGCTGGTTTATCTTTCCTGATGATATTAACTGCAACGGCATCTGAAGACATTCTTAATGGCAAAAAGTTTAAGAGATCCGGAAATCTTTCTGATGTGGAAAGATATTCAGAAACCGCTCTGAAATATGGATCTAAACCACAGTATATCAACCTTATGAAGGCAAATATTGATACTGCAGAGATGCTGTGCCAAAAAAAGAACATTGAAATGCCTGCAATTCTGCATCTTGCCCGCGCTGAATATTTCTTTCTCACAGGCGATTATAATCATGCATCAAAGGAAGGTGCAATAGCGCTGAGACTCGCAGAAGAATCTGATGCAACAATGGTACATGCAAAAACACTGAATTTTCTGGGAAAGTATAACCTGCGCACTGGTTTTTTCTCTGAGAGCCTGGATTATTTCAAAAAAAGTATTGAACTGGCGGAAAAAAACAAGTTAAAAGGCATTATACCAGCTACCTACGACAAGATGAAAAGTGTATATGATGCGCTTGACAATTTGAAGGAGTTTCGTAATACAATTGTCAAACTTATAAACTCAGCCCTTGCTGAAAGTGATACTTCAATGCTCGAGAATGGTTACTATTTGCTCGGTACTTCACTGACAAACGAAGATAGGGATTTCCATGCCGCAGATTCTCTTCTCAGTCGATGCTACGAACTTGCCCTTGTAAGAAAGGATTCAGCGTTTTTATCTCTGTCTCTGGCGAATATGGGTTGGAATTTCTATATGGAGAAAAAATACCAGCCGGCTATAAACTCTTATAACAGATCCCTTGACTATAGCATCCCATTAGGAAGATTAGCAGATGCAGCCAATGCTCTCGGCAATCTGGGTACAATTTACCGTGACATGGGAGACACAGAAAGATCGTTAACTTTCTATAAGCTATCAATAAAGCGGGGTAAACAAGTGAATGATTATTATAATATATCGTGGGTATATCAGGATATGAGTGAATTATACCTTCGGAAGAAAGATACAGCCAATGCCTACAATAGTTATGTCCTTTTCAAAAACTACAGTGATACTCTTATAAAAAGCAACAATACCCAGGGAATGGCAAATGCAAAGATACGGTATGAAGCTGATGGTCGGAATAAAGAGATCGAACTGCTATCCTTGAAAGTAAGAAACCAGCGACTATTGATTTACGGCTATTCAGGACTTTTTCTTTTAAGTCTGGCCATTGGAATTCTTATTATCAGCAGGGCAAAGATCAATGAAAAGCATCGGATCAGCGATATGAACCATAAGATTTCAGAGGTTACCCAGGCTAACTTAAGACAGCAAATGAATCCACATTTCATTTTCAATACTCTGAACTCTATACAGTATTATATGTATCAGCACGATAAGCTGGCCACAAATAATTATCTCACCAAATTCTCCAGTCTGATGAGAAAGGTTCTTGAGAATTCCCAACATACATCAGTACCTCTGCGTGATGAACTGGATGCATTGAAACTTTACCTCGAACTCGAAAAAATCAGATTTAAGGAAAAATTTGAATATAATATTAAAATCGATGAAGAGATTGACATCATCCTTTTTAAAGTACCCACAATGCTTATCCAGCCATATGTTGAGAACTCAATATGTCATGGATTAATGCCCCGGGAAGAAAAAGGACTGGTAAAAATTGATCTCAAACTTAAAAAGGATTATATTTCATGTGTAATTGAGGATAATGGTATTGGACGGGAGGCGGCAAATGAGATAAAAGTGAAATCTGAAATTAACCATTATTCACTGGGAACCCGGATCACTTCCTCAAGGCTCGATCTTGTAAATGCACTTTATGGGACAAGTCTTAGGACTGTCTATACCGACCTCAAAAATGAGAAAGGAGAACCGGAAGGTACCAGGGTAGAAATACATATACCAATATTGACATGAAGCCCAAACTTATAACAGTTATTATTGACGATGAGCCGGATGCTGTGGATTTTATTTCGTCTATTATAAATGAATATTGTCCGGAACTTGAAGTTGCAGGAAAAGCACATAATGTAAAAGATGGCGCTATTCTTATAAATGAGATAAAACCTGACCTTGTATTCCTTGATGTTGAAATGCCTAATGGGACAGGCTTTGATCTCCTGGCACAATTCCCTGAGAAAGATTTTGATGTGGTTTTTATAACAGCATTTAACCACTATGCTATTAAGGCTATTAAATTCAGTGCAGTTGATTATATTCTGAAACCGATAAATATAAATGAATTCATTGATGCAGTAACCAGGGTAATTCAAAAACGGAATAATAATTCAAGAACAGGGAATGAAAATTTTGAAGCACTACTTGAGAACATCAGAGGAACTCATCCTTCCCGGCTTGTAATTCCAACATCCGATGGAAGAGAATATCTGAATCCGAATGATATTATCCGCATAGAGGCTGACAGAAGCTATTCATGGTTTTACATCATCGACAAAAAGAAAATACTTGTCTCCAGACATCTTAAAGAATTTCAGGAACTGCTAAATGACAGAAATTTTTTCCGTCCGCATAATTCACACCTGATAAATCTCGACTTCGTAAAAAAGTATGTGAGACACGATGGAGGTTACATAGAGATGGCAGACGGTTCACAGGTCCCGGTTTCACGAAACAGAAAAGACCTGTTTCTGGCGCATATGGCCAGATACACAGGATAATAAAGAGGCTGTCTCACTTAAGCAGACAACCTCTTATATTCTATTAGCTTCTTAAGGGTGCATTCTTAAGAGTTGCGACAAGGAAGTTCCAGAATTTTCCTACTGACGCAATGTTTACTTTCTCATCCGGAGAGTGGGGGAATCTGATTGTAGGGCCGAATGATATCATATCAAGCTTAGGATAAACACCTCCAATAAGGCCACATTCCAAACCGGCATGTATTGCCTTGATTTCAGGTACCCTTCCATATAATTCATTATAAACACCGCTCATAGTTTTCAGGATAGGTGATTTCATGTTCGGCTTCCAACCGGGATAAGCGCCCTCGAGTTTAACTTCGGCATTAATGAGCTGGAAGACGGCTGCAATTTTCCATGCTGTCGCCTCTTTTGCTGAATCAACTGAACTCCTGCAGAGATTATTAACAACAAACCTTCCAGCTTTACAATTTACAATAGCAAGGTTATTGGAGGTTTCAACAAGTCCTTTCATTGCCTGACTCATACGAACAACCCCGTTTGGACAAACAAACACTGCTCTGATGATCCTGTACTGATCTGCCTGATTCATAACTTTGGCAGGAACAGATGTTTTTTCAAAAGTGAATTTCAGGTCTGGTTCAGTTTCTGCAAATTCAGCTTTATACATTTCATCATAACCGTTTACAAAAGCCTCAAATTCTTTTGCTTTGATTTCGGGAACAATAACTATTGAATTTGATTCGCGAGGTATTGCATTACGAAGATCACCACCGGAAGCTTCTGATAATCTGATACCAAAATCAGACTCGGCCTGCATGAGAAAACGGAACATCAGTTTGTTTGAATTGGATCTTCCCAATGCTATGTCGACTCCTGAATGACCTCCTTTAAGTCCCTTTGCAATAATCTTATAAGCTACCATACCTTTTGGGGAGCTCTCTTCACTATAAGTTTTAACCGCGCTGACATCAATTCCACCAGCACAACCAACATATAATTCCCCTTCATCCTCAGAATCGAGGTTCATAAGAATGTCCCCATGCAATAATCCTTTTTCCAGACCGAAAACTCCGGTCATGCCAGTCTCCTCGTCAATAGTAAAAAGTGCTTCAATAGGTCCATGTGAAAGGTCCTTTGAGGCCAGAACTGCCATAGTTGCGGCAACACCGATTCCATTATCTGATCCGAGAGTAGTTCCGTTAGCTCTTACCCATTCACCATCAATAATTGTTTCTATCGGGTCTTTTTCAAAATCATGTTTTTTATCGCTGTTCTTTTGGGGAACCATATCAAGATGTGTCTGGAAGATCAGTCCTTTTCTGTTTTCCATTCCTTTAGTAGCTGGTTTTCTTATAATTACGTTACCAACTTTATCAACCAGAGTTTCGAGATTATGTTTCTTTCCAAAATCAACCATGTACTCAACTATCCGTTTTTCCTTTTTCGAAGGACGTGGTATTTGTGTTATTTCATAAAAGTAATTCCACAAATTTTTGGGCTCGAGATTACGTATATCACTCATATTCACGTGTTTTTAAATTTTAAAATTATTACATAAAATTAATACAATTAGAGAACATAAGCAATGATAAAAACTCAGGAAGCCGATAATATCAACATTTTGTTTAATTATAAATCAATTGTGAAATTTGTAACAAAAACTTAACACTCCTGTTCTTTTGAATATTGTAACAATTTTGTTACATTGCTATCACCTGATTATAACAAAATTGATAGACCTAACCATAATGAAATGAGCCAAATATCAATCCTGTTCTATTCAGTAAACCTCAAGTATTTTCAAATTAGTTACTATATTATTTCAATATGACATTTTTAATTGTTCTTATTGCAATGGTTTTGGTCTTTGATTTTATCAACGGATTTCATGACTCAGCAAATTCTATTGCGACAGTTGTTTCTACAAAAGTTCTCTCCCCATTTGCCGCTGTTGTCATGGCGGCATTCTTTAATTTTGTCGCATTCCTTATTTTTCCTCTGAAAGTTGCCGCAACCATGGGCAAAGGTGTTATAAATCCTGATGTTATAAACCTTACGGTTATTGCTGCTGCGTTGGTAGCGGCCATCACATGGAATCTTCTTACATGGTGGTATGGCCTTCCATCCAGTTCTTCACATACACTGGTTGGCGGGCTGATTGGAGCAGCAGTTGCCAGTACAGGATGGAGCTCAGTGATTATGGCGGGTGTTATAAAAATTGTAATATTCATTGTAATCGCTCCTTTACTCGGTATGATTATGTCATTTATAATATCGGCGATTGTAATTGTAATTTCGAGGAAGCATTCACCTTCCGGGATAGATAAACATTTCCGAAGGCTTCAACTATTGTCAGCTGCTGCTTTCAGTCTTGGTCATGGAGGCAACGATGCTCAGAAATCAATGGGAATTATCTGGGTTGCGCTTATTGTGAGCGGTTTCGCCACAAAAGATGACCCAATAGCTCTTTGGATTGTTCTTTCCTGTCATGCTGCAATTGCATTAGGTACCTTAATGGGGGGATGGAGAATTGTAAAAACAATGGGACAAAAAATTACAAAGCTCAAGCCATTTGAGGGATTCTGTGCTGAATCTGCAGGTGCACTTACCCTTTTTGGAGCAACACATTTTGGCATACCAGTAAGTACTACACATGTTATAACCGGCGCAATAATCGGAGCTGGTGCAAGAAAAGGAGTATCAGCTGTAAAATGGGGCATTACCACCAAAATATTCTGGGCATGGCTGTTAACAATACCGGTATCAGCATCAATCAGCTTCATTATGTATTTATTTCTTAATTTGATACTTTCATAAAATTTTAATAATTATCCCTCAAAAAAATCACTTATTATGAATATAGATAGTGTTCTAAAGTTTTTTGTTCCCAAAGATCATTCCTTCTTTCCGCTTTTTGAAAGTGACGCACAAAACCTTGTTAAAGCAGCTGAGCTTTTAAAAGAACTTATGGCAAGTACCGATTTTGCTGAGCATGAAAGGATAAACAAAGAGATAAAAGAAGTTGAACATATTGGC
>JANNKF010000129.1:0-24770 GCA_031396165.1 Bacteroidales bacterium
AAATCCTGCTTTTTTCATTTCATTATTATCAATTAATAAAACTTAAAGGTAAAACAGGAGATGATCAAAGAATTACAAAATTTTCAGGAAAAGTTACATCATTTACGGATGAAAATAAATGAACAAAAAGCACCCCGCCTAATTCAGGGTGCTCTTCTAAAAAACCAAACAATACTCAATATTTTAGAATTACCTTTATGAGTCTCGACAAGCAATAATTAATATTTAATGCATCAGGGAGATCCCTTGCTACTCTTCGGGATGACATCTGGTAAGATGGTTTGGGCTGAAAGCGAATTCAGACTCAGTGTAAGACAGGTTAAAGAGAGTCGACATAATTATAAAGTTCATCTTTTGGTATTCCGAGCTTATAGCTGAGAATCTCTACAATTTCTCTTTCCCTGTCATCTTCTACATTCAATATCTTTCCAATACTGAACGATCCTTCTGGTTTTAACTTTTCATTTTTTTCGCTTTTGAATATCCTGATAAGATTTTTCATGGTTTTTATTTTTTTAGATGAATAGAATTTTAATACAAATCCTACTAAAAAGAATATGTTTGGTGAACTTGTTCAAAGAATCCGTGAAATAATGGAAGATTTAAAAACCGCTTCCGGCTGTCTGCAGAGGAATCATTCTGTTTGTTGATTTAGTCCAGTGCATATCAAGCAGTGAGGGGTTGAATCTTTGGGAAGAGATTACCGGGTTCTTACCATAAATGTAGTGATATTCAACTTTTGGCACTGGCTTTTCAGGTTTTGGAGTAGCGGAAGCAACAAGTGCCCTCTCAATTAATCCTGTACTAAAATTCGTTACGTAATCGCTGGATAGTTTAGTATCGGAATCACTTCTTGCCAGAGTGGTAATAGTGGCAACATATTCAGTATTATGTTTAAGGGGCCTGTCCGGTATGAAGGTTGCGACATATCCCTTGTAGGATACTGATCCTGCAATACTTGTCGTATCTGATCTCTCAGTTAAAATAAATGTTTTTTGATTTATAGATAATGGATCCATCCTCTTGTTAAAGGTTACAGTGATCCTCCTGGTGAGACGCACACTATCTGTTCCATTTTTAGGGCTTGATGTTACCCCTCTTACAATCTTTGATTTATGAATCAGAACCGGGTTATCGAGGGCCTTGACTTCACCTCCGATATTGGATGTTTTAAAGTTAGTTGCCAGAAGTAAGAGCATTAATACTATTAATGCAAAGGCGGGAATTAGTTTCTTTATTTTCATAGTCGGTAATTATTAAATGACTGAATTATTACACGACAAAGGTGACACTATATTACCACTGAACTGTTATACAATTATTTCTAAGAATTGCATCTTTTACTGATTGGTTTTAAATAGTAAAAAACAGGCTTACATCCTTTCCATGTACCAGCTAAGTTCCTTTTCCATTTTTTTGAGCTGGAATATCTGACTTATGATTTTCTTAAGGCGGATAAATGCGGTTTCGCTTTTAACAACATAATCAAATGCCCTGTGATGCATACAATTGACAGCAACATCGATTTTGTCCTGGGAGGATAGTATTACTACAGGAATATGAGAATTAATAGTTTTGATTTTATCCAAAGTCTCAATACCATTCAAAGCATTTTTTATAATACCATCGAGATGGTAATCTAAAATAATTACATCAGGTGCGTGTGATAATGCATTTATACAGAGTTCTCCAGTTGAAAAAGCTTCAATTGAAAAATCCGCATGTTGCATAAACTCAATTTCAAGTGATTTCAGAAAGACGGCATCATCATCTACAAGAAACAGTTTGATTTTATTATTAGGCATCATAATTCTGCATTTTTTATCCGTTTAAACTCTTCCGTAAGCTCAGTGCAAGCCTGTGTACAGACGTTTCCCAGCTGGAAAACCATATCATATATTCCATCGGCCTGTTGACGTGCGCTTGCATATTCCTGAACTTTTTTTGCCATATTTTCAAAATCTGAACTTATACCCATAATTGCAAAAGATGGAATCATTTTATGTACAGATGAGTACAATTTACTCCAATCCTGATCATGAAAACCTTGTTGCATCGACTGGATAAGAGGCGGAGTTTGCTCCAGATAGGCGCTTATCATTTCCATCATTAGTTTTGGATTGGATTTAGTGCGTTGCACTAAATAATCAAGGTCCGTGCATCTTGGTTTCACATCAGCCATACTTACCTCCTCTGCTTTCTCAATACTATCATTTGGTACTGGTTTTTTTATCAAACCAACTATTTTACTATAAAGTAGTCTTTCATCAACTGGTTTAGCAATATAATCATTCATTCCAACTGCTTTACACTTTGCAAGGTCAACCGTGGTTACATCTGCAGTTAAAGCAATAATTGGTACGTCGAGTTTTAGTGTATTACGTATGTACTCAGTTGCCTCAAACCCATTCATTTCAGGCATTTGCAAATCCATAAGAATAACATCATACTTGGAATGCTGCAGCATATCAACTGCAATTTTCCCGTTTTCAGCTATATCCCGTTCAAATCCGAAATCATCAAGAAGGGTCTTCATTAACAATTGATTTAGTGCTATATCTTCTACCACCAGCACCTTAAGATTCTTTATTTCCCTATCCAGAACCTGCATCCCCATATCTGATTCAGCTTTAGAACTCGTTTTCTGAAAATCCAATATGAATCTGAATGTTGATCCCTCATCAATTGTACTTGTTACACTTATTGTTCCACCCTGGGCTTCGACAAGGTTCTTAACAATGGCCAGACCTAATCCGGTTCCTCCATATAACCTTGAGGTGCCGCTTGATGCCTGTTGAAAGTTTTCAAAAATTTTATGCAGTTTGTTTTGAGGAATTCCAATTCCGGTATCTGTTACGTAAAATTCAATACTTACTTTTTCATCATCTTCTGTAAGCATCTTTGCTCCTACAACTATCTTCCCTTTATTTGTAAATTTAACTGCGTTGCTCACCAGGTTTATGATAATCTGATGCAATCTCACGGGATCGCCTACCAGAACTTCGGGTATTGTTATATCGTATTCCTTAAATGTCTGTAAATTTTTCTCTCTTATTTTTGTTTCAAAAAGGTGAAGCATTGCTGAGAGTGATAAGGCCATTTTGAAAGGTGTCTGCTCAAATGTCATTTTCCCCGAATCAACTTTTGCCAGATCGAGTATATCGTTTATAAGAACGATTAATGCATCCCCGCTTAGTTTTATCGCAGTCAGGTATTCTTTTTGTTTACTGGAGAGTTCAGTCTTCAGCAACACTTTAGTAAATCCGATTATAGCATTCATCGGAGTCCTTATCTCATGACTCATATTTGACAAAAACTGTTGTTTTGATCTTACTGCGTTTTCAGCAATAAGTGTTGAACTCTCTGCAGTAATTTTTGCTTCTTCAGCTATTCCTGTTGCCAGTTCGGCAAAGACTATTGCCTCGGTAAGTTCTGTTGCAATTCTTTTCTGTTCGGTAGTATCCCGTGCCACAACAACAACACCCAGAACATTTCCCACTCCATCTTTATAAACCGAACCGTTGAAGAGAACATCGGTAAGTTTACCATCCATAATAGTCAATGGATAATCTGTCACATATCCGTTTTTATAGACTTCCTTATAAACCTCGCGTGCTTTCAGTGGTTCCGTAAAATATCCGAAAAAATCAGTACCTACTATTTTATCACGGGGTTGTCCGATAATTTCAACCGATGCATTATTCAGGTCAGTAATTTTCCCGTTAAGACTTATTGTGAAGAGAGGGTCGAGAGTTGCTTCGATAAGGCTTCTGGCATACTGTGATGCTAATTTCTGTGCTGTTGCATCCCTGGCAACAATTACAACGCCTTTAACATTTCCGGTGTCATCCTTATAGACTGAACCGTTGAAAAGAACCTCTGTAAGTTTGCCATTTATATGCCGAAGAGTGAGAGGTGAGTCAGCAACAGAGCCTTTGGCAAAAACTTCCTGATATACTTCCCGTGCTTTTTGCGGTTCAGTAAAATAGTCAAAGAAATCGGTACCAGTAAGTTTCTGACGCGACATTCCGGTAACATTCGCCAGCGCTTCATTCATATCCGTAATCTTACCTTCAGTACTGATGGTAATCAATGGATCCAGACTTGCTTCTATCAGACTTAGAGAATACTGGGAGGCTAATTTTAAGGAATAGCTGATTGATTCAAGTTCTTTATTTGCAGTTTCGCGTCTTTCTTTCTCTTTGTTTTGAAAGACAAGTTCTTTGTCGGCAATTACAAGTTCTGCTGCCCGCTTCTCTTTCTCACCTGTCTGAAAAACAAGTTCTTTGTCAGCAATTACAAGTTCAGCTGCACGCTTTTCTTTTTCTTTATTCTGAAATACGAGTTCTTTGCTGGCGAGTATTAATTCTGCAGCACGTTTCTCCTTTTCTATGTTCTGAAATAATAATTCTTTATTGGCAAGGATCAGTTCGGCAGCCCTTTTTTCTTTCTCTCCGTTCTGAAATAATAATTCTTTATTCGCGATTATCAGTTCAGCTGCACGCTTTTCTTTTTCTTCATTTTGAAATAATAGTTCATTATTAGCTATAATCAGCTCAGCAGCACGCTTTTCTTTCTCATGATTCTGATATTCAAGTTCTTTATTGGCTGACCGTAATTCTATCGCCAGCTTTTGTCCGGCGGTATCCCTGGCTACAACAACAGCGCCTAGCACTTTTCCGGAATCGTTTTTATATACTGATCCATTTAATGATACATCAGTTTCCCCACTGGTTTTATTACTGAATGTAAGTGTGGAGCCGGCTACAGAACCATTTGTTAACACATCAACATAAAAATCATGAGCTTTTTGCGATTCAGTGAAATAACCAAAAAACTCAGAGCCCGTAATTTTTTCCCTGGTCGAACCGGTAATGCTGACAAAAGCTTCATTCATATCAGTTATCTTACCCTTGATATTAAGAGTAACCAGCGGATCGAGGCTTGCTTCTATCAGTCCACGTGCATATTGTGTTTCCTGTATAGTTAGTTTTTCCATTTAATTATATGGTCTGTTACTTTTCAAATATCTTCAATAGGACTTCTTTTTTTATCTTTAATCGTCTTAAAGTGTGAAGGTGAAAGACCTGTCGCCTTTTTAAACTGATTTGACAAATGAGAGACACTGCTGTAATTCATTTTATAAGCAATTTCTGTGATGTTTAATTCATCGTAAATCAGTAATTCCTTTATACGTTCAATTTTATGTGATATAATGAATTGTTCAATTGTTGTTCCTTGTACTTCAGAAAACAAGTTCGCCATGTAAGTATAATCATAGTCAAGTTTCTGACTTAAATAGTCAGAAAAATTGGTTCTGACGACTTCCGTTGAATGATGAACCATTTCGATTACTATGTTTTTTATTTTTTCAATCAAAACAGCTCTTTTATCATCCATCAACTCCAGCCCCGACTGGTGCAAACCATTTCTCACCTGTTCACGCTGTTCATCTGTTATGCTTTCCATTATCTCAACTTCACCTAAATCGACAACGATAAAATGCAGGCCGATCTTTTTCAGAACTTCTTTAACCGCAATTTTACAGCGGTTACTTACCATATATTTGATAAATAATTTCAAATCGTTATTCTATAAAAATCAATGGCGAAAGGTAGACCATGTCGATTGGGTGTAATTACACAATTAATTCAAAATGTTATATAATTCACAGGTTTGCATAAGTACTGATTGAAGAGAAAAATTCAGAATCAAAATGCATTCAGATTAAAAACTGTTAATTCAAAAACTGTCTTCAATTGCATTCCGGGGAATGATTGTTACAGAGCCATAACTCCCTGAAATGCAATGGTGTGAGGCCTGTTATTCTCTTAAACTGGGATGACAATTTTGCAGTATTGCTATAGTGCATTTTCTTTGCAATATCGTCGATGTTAAGTTTATTATAGATCAGCAATTCTTTTATCAGTTCTATTTTATGATTTATTATATACTTTTCAATTGTTATGCCCTCCATTTCCGAGAACATGGTATTTAGAGAACTAAAACTGGCATTTAATCTTGCACTGATAAAATCTGAATAACCTGTATTAAGATCTTCATCAGAAAAATGTTCAAGATCTATTATCGCTTTCTTCAGACTTTCAATAATATGGTATCTGTCCTGTTCTATAAGTTCAAATCCCTGACGCCTGAGCGCTTTACTTAACAAACTCAACTGTTCTGACGATAACTCTTCAATTATATTTGCTTCACCCAACTCCACAGAAATGCTTTGAGCGCCAATCTTTGCAAGTTCCCCTCTTACTATCGTCTTGCAGCGTTTACACACCATATTCTTAATATAAAGCTTCATAATCATTTTATTTCCAATATACCAACCCCAAAGTAAAACAGATCAATACCTTATCTAATGACATAGATTCCGGTAGAATATTGCAGTAACATTTGTAAACAAAGATAAGTCAGGAAGGGCGCAGAATTGTTACACAATTCCAATATATAATTATATGATTTACATATATTATAATTCCCGGCTATTAGTTACTCCCAGCTTCTTGAAGTAAGACGGAGTTAAACCAGTAATTTTCTTGAACTGATTTGACAAATGAGCCACACTACTGTATTTCAATCTGAAAGCAATATTACTCAGACTCATGTGATCGTGCACCAGCAATTCCTTTATTCGTTCAATTTTCTGGTGAATAATATAACTTTCAATTGTCAGACCCTGAACACTCGAAAAAAGATTGCTCAGGTAAGTATAATCGAGGTTGACTGCCCCACTTATATAATTGGAAAATTTTATTTTTGGAATATCATCTGATCTATAAACCAATTGATAAACCGAAGCTTTAATCTTTTCAACAATACTGTTATTCCTGTCATACAGGAGTTCAAGTCCTGCATTTTTCAGAGCAATATCTATCATTGTTAGTTGTTCTCCGGAAATATTTCCTTTTATTTCCACCTTACCAAGATCAACCTTCTTAAATTGAACTCCGAGCTTAATCAGTTCATTTCTTACCATCGCTTTGCAACGGTCGCTTTCCATATTTCTGATTTGCAATAACATTGACTTATGTTTTAATATAAGACAAAGGTAAATGATGCTTCGAAAAGAGATATTACATATTTCTTCGAAAAGATTACATAATTTACAGGAATGAAGGGTATTAAGTCCTTACAGTGTAACACCATAACATGTAAATTATGTAACTATTCCAGGAAGTTATGTAATACTTTCAGGTGGGGAAGCGTCTAAATTTGTCCTGTAATGAATTGAATTGATGGCAAAATACGACCATGTTATTAAAGTAAAGCATTTTGCATCAAAGCAATCTGTTAAGCTTAGTGAAAAAACACTAATAAAAAGAATTGAGGCTAACAACTTTCTGATAACAGTTGCAGATGTTTCAATATTTATAAAACAGATTTTCCGGGAAACATTTTCACGCGATTTTGAATTTAAAGAATTTATGCACCAGTGCTTTCAGATTGGCTATAAAACACTGCCTCTCATCTCCATCACCGGTGCAATAATGGGGATTGTACTCACAATTCAATCCCGCCCGGTTCTGGTGGATTTCGGAGCAGTAAATGCTCTCCCGGGCATGGTCGCTGTTTCAATAATCAGAGAAATGGGACCCGTTATTACGGCTCTGATCTGCGCCGGGAAAATAGGTTCAGGGATGGGAGCCGAATTAGGCTCAATGAAGGTAACGGAACAAATCGATGCCATGGAGGTATCATCAACAAATCCCATGCGCTTTTTAGTTGTTACAAGAGTGCTGGCAGCAACTCTGATGATACCACTTTTAATTCTTTATGCTGATGCACTTGGGATTATGGGGAGCTGGGCTGGTGCAAATATTAAAGGTAAGGTTTCATTCGTCCTGTTTTTTTCGCAGGCTTTCAGTCATATCGATTTCATCGATTTCATTCCCGCATTTATAAAATCATTCTTTTTTGGAGCAGTAATCGGTGTGGTTGGATGTTATAAAGGTTATAATGCTGGCAGGGGAACAGTAAGTGTAGGTATAGCTGCAAACTCTGCAGTTGTTCTGTCATCACTACTTGTAATAATTGTAGATATGATTGCCGTCCAAATAACCGATATGATGATAGTATGAGTAATGCAGACACAACAAAAAAGATTGCCATTACAGGAGATTCAGTAAGAGGTAATCCTGTAATAGAAATTAATAACCTGAAGAAATCTTTTGGCAAACTGGAGGTATTAAAAAATATTTCGTTAAAACTATATAACGGTGAAAACCTGGTGGTTCTTGGTAAGTCAGGCACCGGAAAATCTGTTCTGATAAAGTGCATTATAGGTTTATTAAGAGATTATGAAGGAACAATTACTTTGTTTGACAAAAATATAAGCACCCTGACAAAAAATGAATTGGAAATAATGAGACAAAAAATAGGATTTCTTTTTCAGAGTGGCGCATTATATGATTCGATGACCGTAAAGGAGAACATCGAGTTTCCTCTAAAAAGGATTAAGAGGGATCTTTCCGGAAAACAGATTATGGAAAAAGTAAATGAAGTTCTTGAAAATGTAGGTCTTGCCGATTCGCTAAATAAAATGCCATCGCAACTCTCGGGCGGAATGCGGAAGAGAATAAGCCTTGCCAGGTCAATAGTACTTGATCCCCTTATTATGCTTTATGATGAGCCAACAACGGGGCTTGATCCTGTAACATCGGATGAAATAAGTCTTCTGATAAATGAGATCAGAAAAAAATACAGGACATCATCATTAATAATAACACACGATATCAGGTGCACCTATGCCACTGCAGACCGGATAATTATGCTCAGGGAAGGTGAAGTTTACATGGAAGGGAAAGCAGAGGATTTTAAAAAGACAAATGATCCTGAAATAAGGTCATTCTTTCTGTAATTGCTCATAATTTATTTCTGAAATAATAAAATCAAACACATAATATTATGGAAACTTACACTCAAAATTTTAAAATAAGGTTAGGCCTGTTTGTGGCGGGAGGAATAGCCATCTTTATAATCGCCATCTTTATAATCGGCAAACAGAAGAATCTTTTCAATCCTGTGTATGTACTTACTTCTACCTTTCATAATGTAAGCGGTCTTCAGGTCGGCAATAATGTAAGATTCTCAGGTATTAATGTGGGAACTGTTGACAACATTATTATAATTAACGATACAACAGTAAAGGTAAGATTGCTGATAAAAAAAGAGGTTAAACAATTTATCAAAAGTGATAGTGAAGTGGCAATAGGGTCTGAAGGACTTATTGGCGACAGGCTCGTAATAATATCACAGGGAAGCTCTGATGCCACTCTTGCCGGAGAAGGAGAGGAACTTACTTCAATGGAACCTATTGAAACTGATGCCATATTGTCGAGTTTACAGGTTACAGCAGGTTTTGCCGAAGTAATAGCGCAGCAACTTGCAGAAATTATGATAAATATTAATTCGGGCAATGGCACCCTGGGAAGATTAATAAATGATTCAACAATTGCGCATAACCTGGATAAGACAATGTTAAACCTTAAAAACAGTACCAAGGGGCTGGACGAAAATATGGAGGCAGTTCAGCACAATATTCTGTTGAAAGGATTCTTTAACAAAAAAGCAAAAGCTGAGGAGAAAAGAAAGAAGGAAAATGATACAATTAAGCAAGTTAAACTTTAGCCAGTCTGCGTATGTTAGTGTTAATGGTTTATAGCATTAGCACCTGAAGATTGATTATGCGGAAAATTTCAAAAAATAGAGCTATTACACATAGACTTCTGCTTCCCTTTTTTGTTTTTATACTCATAAGTGTTGATGCGAAAGCACAGGAAAAATCTGCAAAACCAGATTCAACTCAAATCTATGAGAATATCGAAACGTATGCAAAACGGAGCAGATTCATGTCCTTCTTATACAAGCTGGTATTTAAACCTGTTGCCCCAAATTCAAAAAATAAGGATTCAGGAAAAAATGTTTATAAAAGACTGATCCAGAAGCCTTATAGCACATTTGAAGGAAAGACCATCAGAAGCATAAACATTAATACGCTTGATCCTTTTGGGTATTCTGTAAATGACACAACCCATTCAACCCGGAATTTTCTGAACAATGCGGGTAATGCCATGCATATCAAGACTCAGGACATTGCTATCAGGAACCTATTGCTCATACATAAAAATGACAAATTTAACTCATTCCTGGTAAAAGAGTCTGAGCGATTAATCCGCAGCCGTAAATATGTAGAGGAGGTGATATTTCATGTCTCTTCAACCGGAACAAAACCGGATTCTGTTGAGATTTTTATCAGAGTATCAGACAAATGGAGCATTATTCCGGAAGGATCAGTTTCATCGAAGGGATTGAATCTTTCGTTAACCGATAAGAATTTCATTGGCATGGGCCATGAATTTCAAAATATCTACGCCAACAACTTCGAAAGGAAGATCGCGTCATTCAATACAGGATACTCCATTCCCAATATTTTAAATACATATATCAGTACTAATCTCCACTATAGTATTGACGGATTCGGAAATTACCACAGGAGTCTCACAGTTGATCGTCCGTTTTATTCTCCTGTTGCCAGATGGGCTGCCGGCGTCTCGTTTTCATCAGAGTCGAAGAAGGATTCACTAAAAGACATTAATACTGTATATGTCCCATTAAATCATAAATTTAACACTCAGGACTATTGGGCAGGTAAGGCATTCAATCTCTTCAATGGAAAAAGCGAAGCAGAACGTGCCACAAACCTTATACTGACCACCCGCTTTCTTCGGATCAGGTATCATGAAAAGCCAACACCACTGAATGACCCTTTGAGAATTTTTTCTGATGAGGATTTTTACCTGGCCGGAATAGGGATATCTACAAGGGAATATGTTCAGGACAAATATATTTTCAATTTTGGTATTGTGGAGGATGTCCCTGTAGGTCGGGTTTATAGTGTTACAGGTGGTTATCATTCAAAAAACAGTTCCGGCCGTTTTTATCTTGGACTGATGCTTTCGTCAGGGAATTATCATAGTTGGGGGTATCTGAGCTCGAATCTTGAATATGGCACATTTTTTAAAAATTCAAATGCTGAACAGGGTGTTATCTCCGCTGGTGTTAATTATTTCACAGGATTAATGGAAATGGGCAGATGGAAGTTCAGGCAGTTTGTAAAACCCCAGATCACGATCGGGATCAACCGGTTCTCATACGATACACTGACACTTAAGGATGGTTATGGATTGAATGGTTTTAACAGTTTTGGATTATCCGGCACGAACCGGTTGTTATTCACATTGCAGTCGCAGGCCTATGCTCCATGGAATCTGGCCGGGTTTCATTTTGGACCCTATTTTATCTATTCGCTTGGTATGCTGGGCGATGCTTCGAGCGGTTTTAAAACGAGTAAAGTGTATTCACAGATTGGAATCGGGGTTTTAATTAAGAATTCCAATCTGGTTTTTAACACCTTTCAGATATCCCTCTCCTTCTACCCGCTAATACCCGGTTATGGTCAGAATGTCTTCAAAATGAATTCATTCAGCACCAATGATTTCGGTTTCAGGGACTTTGAAATAAGAAAACCGGCCCAGGTTCTGTTTCAATGAATCAACTACATGAATTAATGACAGATAAAAGCATGGTTCATATAAAATAAGGTAGAGTATGGGTCCCATCATGTTGTCATCCCGAGTCACCATACAAATATTTCCTGACTTGTCCACTTTAGTGCGACAATTTAAAGATTTAGGTATTGCAATATCCCTTGTCAGCCTATATTTTATAATTCTAAGATATATAGGTTTCCAGATTAGCCCGTAGGGCTTAAACTTTTGTAGCCAGAGATATAAAAAATGGTTTCTTACCTCGGAGAGGTTAAACAGGATTTTCCCAGAATTCGTATAAGAATTTTTCATCAAATTCCATTTCACGTTTATTAAGATATTGAACATATTCATTTGGGTGAATGTACCAGGTTTCATAGATTGAATTTTTTAATTAATGCAGCTGAACAAATTTAATATTTCTCTGAATTCTAAGCAATTGTTTAACCGCTACGCGGTAAAAATTAATATGTCGTTTGTTTTTCTACAATAATTTATCGCCTACGGCGAAAAATCCGCTATATTATTCCAGAACTCTTTGAAGGAGTAGTTTCCCCTTATTATTCCTGCTGTAAGCAATTCAAGGCACTAGATTCAGATGTTGTTTCGTAGCAAAAAATTGCCTTAGTGCGACAGATTTACAACTTTATTTACGCATTCACTTGATATTCAATCCTGAAAATTTCCTTACCAAAAGAGGTGGACAAGTCGGGAGTCACCATACAAATATTTTGCATATCAGGGGTTATGACAAATTATTGATAATTACTTTTGTGATATTTTACACAGTTTGACCGTCGCTCGTTTTAGTGCATTTTGCCTGTTCCCGAGTATGGTTCCGGAAGATTGAGCCATCAGGTTTGGTACTTCCTTTATCAAGGAATGTCCGATTAGTAGTGTTTCAATTCCTAAAGGCCTTCCGGGTGTAAAATTAATTATTAATTTAAAGTCTAGCTATGGAGAAAATCAGAGAGAATGCCGCAGGCATTGACATTGGAGCAAAAAAAGTTTTTGTCTCCATTGAAGGACAGGAAGTCAGATACTTTTTCACTTTTACTGAGGACTTTGAGAAGTTACGGGATTATCTGTTCGAACATAAAATTGAGACGGTTGCAATGGAAGCAACTGGAGTATACTGGAATATTTTATACGATATCTTAGAAGAGACAGGTATTGATGTATGGCTGGTTGATGGACGGCAAACAAAGCAGGTTCCTGGTCGCAAGACTGATGTAAAAGATTGCCAGTGGATACAGCAACTTCACAGTTATGGCTTGCTAAACCGATGTTTTGTTGCGGAAGCAGATATAAAAGAACTTAGGGCTTATCAACGGTTAAGAGAAGATCATATTCGTTCAGCTTCAATGCATATTAATCACATGCAAAAGGCTTTAACTGAAATGAATATCAGACTCACAGAGGTTCTAAGTCAAATCCATGGTGTAAGCGGTATAGCTATAATAGAAGCAATCCTAAAAGGAGAGCGCAATAAAGAGACACTGTTAAAAATGTGTGATAGTAAAATCATAAAACATAAGAAAGAGGATGTCTTAAAATCTTTAAATGGTCGGTATACTAATCATGGACTTTTTGCTTTACAGCAGGCATTTGACTCATATGTTTTTTATAAGCATCAAATAGTACAATGTGATCAAATGCTCAGTGAAGTAATTAAAAGAATTGGTAAAGGAAAACCGGACATAAATCAACAGGGCCATAGAAAACCAATAAGACACAATAAACCTGAAATCGATAATCTTGGTAAATATTTGTTGAAGATATTCGATGGAAAAGATGCTACCGTATTATCAGGAATAACTGATTATAGTTGGTTGCAGCTCTTAGGGGAAACAGGTTCCGATTTATCAAGATGGCCATCGGAAAAACATTATACCAGCTGGCTTGGCCTGGCTCCTGGTCAGCACACTTCAGGTAAAATGAAGAAAACAAAAAAGAAGAACGGTCATCCCAAAGCAGGGCAAATCTTCAGACAGATTGCCCAGAGCTTACTAACAAGTAAACAAATTGCTCTTAGCGCATTTGGAAGAAGACTTCGAGCAAGAAAAGGTTCTCATATAGCAATCAAATCAGTTGCACGAAAACTGGCGTCATTATATTGGCGAATAATGGTAAAAGGAATGGCATTTGTTGAGGAAGGTATCAAAAAGTACGACGAACAGCTTTTAGAGCAAAAACATAGATCCCTTAAAAGACTAGCAAAAGAGCTAAAAATACAAATTATTAGTAATGAATTAATTACTGAAAGTTGTCATTAGTAGCGCAGCGAGGGATCCCCTTCACCCTTTAATTTTTAATCAATTATTATTCATTCCAGATACTCATATCTAACTAAAATTCAGGTTCATATAAGCGCAATGTATTGCGCAATAGTACAATCTCTTCCTGTAATGAACCTATCCTTTTTAACAGATAATTGATAGTTTCAATTCCTTCGAGATTTATATCCAATTCATAATATAATCTGATAATTTGTTCCAATTGCCTCAGCTGACCTGAATTAACAAATGCAGAATCGTTGATAGTCGTTATCTCTACAAGACCATTTTCCTGTAATGAACTGATAAAAGAAACCTCAATATTATGGCTTGCACAAAATGTATCAACTTCTATTAAATAATCTGTTCTCATATTATATTTATTTATTTAAATGAGTATCGGCAATCATTCATATAGATCCATTGATTTTCTTCGATTACCCCGACCCCATGGGGAGCGAAGAAAATCAATGGATCTCCCCTTGGGGCTGGGGTAATTGTATTGATTTTCAAGCATTTTGCATTATCTTATTTATGATTGCCGATACTCATATTTATTCATTTACAATTCAGATAATTCTGTAAATAGCATTCTTTGCTTTTCTGAGATATTAACAGGTATCTTAACAGTGTAAGTAATAAACAGATCTCCAAACTCCCCTTCATTTTTATATTTTGGAAATCCCTTGTCTTTTAACTTCACCCTGCTTCCGTTTTGTGTTTCCGGCTTCACCTTCAATTTAACTTTCCCGTTCATTGTATCAACAGTTATTTCACCACCCAATACCGCAGTGTATAGATCAATAAGTACCGATATGTATAGATTATCGCCTAATCGTTTGAAGGATGGGTGATTCGCAATTAAGAATGTAATAAACAAATCACCGTCAGGTCCGCTATTTATGCCTTTTCCTCCGTGCCCGGGGATTTTTATCGTCTGTCCGTTTTCAATACCTGCGGGGATAGTTATTCTTATTTTCTTACCATTTACTGTTAAAGTCTCCTTATGGGTATTATAAACGTCTGCGAGCTGAAGATGCAACTCAGCTGTATAATCCTCTCCACGGTATTTTGCCTGTCTGGTTCTTCCTGCACCGGCATTACCTCCAAACATAGATTCAAAAAAATCGGAGAAATCACTCCCATTCTGTCCTCCCTGGTACCGTGCTTCTCTGTGGCCTGATGTCTGTTGCTGATCCTGTTTTTGTTTTTCAAACTGCTCAGCATGTTGCCAGTCCTTACCATACTGGTCATATTTTTTGCGTTTCAGTGGGTCGCTGAGTACTTCATTTGCTTCATTAATCTGCTGAAAATTCTTTTTCGCATTTTTATCATTCGGATTTAAGTCTGGATGAAACTTACGTGCCATTCTCCTGTAAGCACTCTTAATATCCTTGTCTGCTGCCTTTTTATCTATTCCCAGTAGTTTATAATAATCTATAAAATCCATAATGGTTAAAATTTATGAGTCCACTCCGAAAAGTTCATTTACCCCTAAATCCTCCTGCTGAACGGGACAAGCTCTATAGGGGACTTTAGCATTGCTTTGAATTTCAGTGTTTTCCCTTTAGGGATAAGGGCAAAAAACACTGAAATTCAGAATAATTGACTTTTCGGAGTGGACTCAATTTATTGATTTATATACTGTCGTAACACATTACCTTAAAGATTTATATTCTGCAGATAGGCAAAAATTCCGAATACCTTGAGTAACCAGACTATAATTACAATAACAACAACTAAGTTCAGGATACTTTTTATTTTCCTATCCATAGGAATGTAGTTATTAATCAGATAAAGGATAAGTCCTGCAACAATTAATACCAGTAGAACACTTAGTAATGACATAGTCTTTTATTATTAGTGAATAGCAAAGTTATGCCTGTTGATTTTCCGAAGTATTACATAACTTCCTGAAAGTGTTACAACATTTACATGTTTTAAGAAAAAAATAGTTATATAATGTCAAAATAGCACCAAAGCCACAGGATATGTGAATATTGTAATTCTTATAAGGAATTATGTAACGATTTATTTTACTGTTAACCAGATCTTTGTATTATTAAATATCATTATAATTAATAGTTAAAAATCATGGGAAGTTTTCTTCAAATAATAACAGGAATCCTTATTACAGGAATATTAACCGGATTCATTCTGGTAATCGTATGGGGTCTGATTTACGTTCTGATGGCGAAAGTAAAGGATAACTTTTATCTTCACAGATCAGCACAAAAAATGAAACAAAATTTCACAACATGAGATTTAAGACGGATCAATCATTCCAACTAGTCCTAATAAGATCAAATCCTTTTCCATATCAGATTCTTTAACAACAGAATCAACAGGCTTGCAGGCAGCACCAAGTGTCCTGAGTGCCATACTAGTCATCCCGGTTGTAGCTTTAGTGTAAAGATTTAAATGTTCGTTAGTTATCGGAACTACACACCCATCTTCAAGAACATGTGTTGAGATCTTTAAAAGGTTATCTATTGCACCCTTTGTATAAACTGTCAGCTTTCCTTTATCGGAGGACAAAATTGACATCAGTTTACGGCTGGAGTCGAAAGGATATTCACTTACCCTTCTATTTATACAAGTCAGATCTTTCCGGTCGATACCCAGATCGTCACCAAACATCAGCAATGCGATCTCTGTAAGATCACCCGTTCCTTTTCCGTTTTCGAATGTTGCATCAGAGCATAAAACCAATGCTTTTGCAAGCATCTTCACATCAGCACCTGTGATAATATCTTTATTTATCACTACTGAATCTTCCACTTCCAGATTAAAATACTTTGTTACTGTCATCCTGTTTTGTGTAAGACATAAAGTGTACGACTGTACCTTTCAGTTGAAGAGTTAAGGTTCAGGTTATTTTTGCTTTTTTGTTGGAATTATAAAAAGCGGTATGGATGTTTGTTTCAGAATCTTTTCAGTAACACTACCCATTACTATATTTTCTAACCATTTCCTGCTAAGGGAACCCAGAATGATAATGTCGGCATGTACCTCTTTAGCTGTCTCCAGAACAGATTCTGCTACATCACCCTCTTTGACAATTATCCCTATTTCAGAATCACCAAGATGTTTTCTTGCTTTTTCAAGAAATTTCTGAGATTCTTCCTTAAGTTCTTTTAAACTATCAAGAATCAAGGGAACAGTATCATTATAACCAGAAAAACCCATTACAGTAAAGTGCTCATAAGTATTATAATGAAGAGGGTCTGATACAACATGCAACAATATTATTTCAGCTCCCATGCTTTTCCCTAATGAAAAACCCGCTTCAGCAACTTTCTGAGCTGTCGGGTCAAAATCCAGAGAAATCAAAACCTTTTTCAATTTAGAAATTTTCATATATAGTTATTTAAGATTAGCTGTACATATAAAATAGAAACATTAAGAGCGGATCACAGAGCAACAATAATTCTAAGCAGTTCCTCTTCTGTCTTTCCCAGTTTATAGCTAAGAATCTCGATCATTACTCTTTCCTTACCCTCGGAATACAACAAATCTTCATCAGAAATGTTTGGAAACATTTGGAGGAGTTTTACTTTCTTCTCATTCCAATATCCTTTTACAGTATTAATTACCATAGTTATAGTTATAAGGGATTAACTGTATCCTAATAATCTGAATTATCTGAGTTTTTTTACACTGTCAACCAGATATTGTGAATCACCAAGCCAGAATAATGAACTGAAGTATCTGATGAAGCTCTAGTCATATAATAATTTATATATTTCATCAAGGTCAGGCGACAAAATAATTTCAGTCCTGCGGTTCGAAGCGCGACCCTCTTCAGTGTCATTTGCTTTAACCGGATGATACATGCCTTTACCTGAAGCAGTTATACGATTGGGGTTAAAACCGAAGTCTACTGATAGAATCCGTAAAATTGAAGTGGCCCGGGCAGTACTGAGATCCCAGTTATCCTTGAAAGTTTTGTTTTTTATTGAGATACTATCGGTATGGCCCTCAACCATCACATTGATATCTACGGTATTATTAATAATCATAGCAAGCGATTTGAGTGCCTCCTTTCCTTTGGGATCAACCAGATCGCTTCCTGATTTGAAAAGAAGTTTTTCTTCCAAAGCAACATATACATTGCCGTTTTTAATGGAAAGATTAAGCTCATCAGTTTTGTAATTCATCAGAGCATCCGACAGAGTATTTTTAAGTTTAAACATAATATTTTTCTGGGCCTGTATCCTCTCCTGAAGTTCTCTTAACCTCCTGGCTTGTTCTGAAATGGTAATCTTTGATTCACTGCTAAGCGACATAAGCTCCTTCTGAACAGAAGAATATTCATTCTCAACTGCAGTTTTTTTCTTATTTATGCTTTGTATTTCAGCATTACAGATATTAAGCTGGTTTTGAGTCTGAGTATTTTCATTCTTAAGCTTTTCGACGCTTGCCTCCGATGCTTCAAGTTTTTTACCTGACACACAGGAACTTAGAGAAAAGATCAGTATAAATACCAGGAATGAGATGAAGGAGATTAACTTATTCATTTTCGTTTTATAATTATGAGATTAGAAATAATATTGTTGAATGTTTATACTTCCTGTTGAACTTCCTATAAGAAAAAAACCGTAACACCACTTCGTCCAGAAATAGTGTTACGGTTTTTAATTCTTCTTATACCAAAATGATCAGAAGCAATAAAATAAGAATTACTGCTCCGGCAGACAGATACACTCCACCACTAATAGTTCTCAGTTCGTGTTTAATTGATTTTACTTCCTTGCGAAGTTCTTTCTTTTCTGCTGCTTTCAATTCTGACTTATCCATAGTATTTACCTCTTTTAATCTAGATTCTAAGGTCAGTATCCTTGCTGATTCTGCAGGAGTTGGAACCGGAGCCGGCAAAGTGGAAGTTGGTTCACTGGTCGATGCATTTACCTGCATTGGAATTAATGTCAGCGACAGAAATGTTGCCATCAAACAAAAAACGATTTTTTTCATGTTTTTACTTTTTATAATTAATGATTCTTTTCTTCTTGCCAGCCATAATTACCCTGACTGGTTTAACTGTTTTTATTATGGGTTAACTATTATAGAAACAAAGATATTATCAAGCCATTTGGGAAATGTTATATAATTTTTTGATTATGTTACATCATTCACGGATTTGACTTTGACAGGCTCTAAATGCTTTACATTTGTATTTATAAGCAAAGTATTTGAAATTATGAATATATACCGGATGATTTTATTCGCTTCCCCCGGGTCCCGAAAGCTTTCGGGAGGGGTAAACGAAAAAAATCAGTCAGCACATTCACATAGATATCCGAAGAGATGGTACTTGTTCTGTATTTTTCTTATAATGTGTCCATTGCTGAATGTGTTGTCACAGGATTATTTTCAACAAAAAGTAAGCTATAAGATCAATGTGACCCTTAATGACCAAAAGCATGAATTGACTGGTTTTGAATCTCTTGTATATATCAACAATTCTCCTGATTCGCTCGACTTCTTATTTTTTCACCTCTGGCCCAATGCATATTCGGACAATCATACTGATCTGGCAAAAGAAATTTTCAGTAATGAAGGCAGGAAAAAGTTGTTTAACGATCCTGATCTAAGGGGATATATAGATTCTATAAAATTCGAAGTTGATGGTAAATCTGTAAAATGGTTTTTGATAGCCGGCTCACCCGATATATGTAAAATTATCCTCACCAGATCGCTTCAACCGGGAGACTCAATTTGCATAACTACACCATTCCGGGTAATAATTCCACAAGCATTGACATCAAGATACGGGCATATCGGAGAATCGTACCAGATCTCCCAGTGGTATCCCAAACCCGCAGTTTATGACCAGTCGGGCTGGCATCAGATTCCTTACCTCGATCAGGGTGAATTCTATTCCGAGTTCGGATCTTTTGACGTTAGCATTACGTTACCCGCCAATTATATTGTTGCAGCAACGGGGCATCTTCAGAATGAGGAGGAGAAGCAATTTCTTGAAAGCAAAGCTGCAGATATATCATGGATTACAGAACCGGATTTTGGCGGAGGAGAGTTTCCACCCTCCGCGGTTAATCTTAAGACATTGAGGTACACTGAAAATAATGTACATGATTTTGCATGGTTCGCAGACAAGAGGTTTCATGTACTAAAGGGAAAAGTGAAGCTACCGGAATCCGGAAGAGAAGTAACAACCTGGGCAATGTTCACAAATCAGGAAGCACTGCTCTGGCTTGATGCAATAAATTATGTAAATAGTGCTATAAAACAATTCTCAGACTGGTGTGGTGATTATCCTTACGATAGCTTCATCGCTGTTCAGAGTGCCCTGAGTTCAGGAGCAGGAATGGAATATCCGGGTCTGACTGTAATTGGACTGGCAAAAGATCCTTATCTTCTTGATGAAGTCATATCCCATGAAATCTGCCATAGCTGGTTTTATAGTGCACTTGGATCAGATGAGCGAAGATATCCCTATCTCGACGAAAGTCTTGCAAGTGCTTATGAGTCAAGATATATGAATTTTAAATATCCCGGGAAGAAACTATGGGAAGTCAGCCTGAAAAACGAAAAACTTGCAAAATTATTCCATATTGAACAAATGCCGGTACAGAGAGGCTGGGAAACTGAATGGCTGATACCAGCGCTGGAAAACACTGAACAACCGGTAAATCTTGCCTCTCATGATTACAACTATGAGAATTATGGAAGTATTATATATTTTAAAGGTGGACAGGGTTTTAATTATCTGAGGGTTTATCTGGGCGATTCTCTCTTCGATTCCATAATGCACAACTATTATCACACCTGGAAGTTCAGACATCCCGGCCCGGAAGACCTGAGAGCGATATTTGAATCTAACACTGAAAAAGATCTGACATGGTTTTTTGAAGATTTTCTAGGAACAAATATGCGGCTCGATTATAAAATTAAACGCTTTGAAAGCGACAGTGTACTGATCAAAAATAAAGGTGAACTAAAGGCACCATTGAATATAACAGGACTTAACGGAGATACTGTTAAATCAAATCATTGGGAAGACGGATTTGCAGGAAAGAAATGGATTAAGCCTGGCCTCGGAAATGTTCGGGAGATCAGAATAGATCCCGGACATGACATGACTGAAATATACCGACTCAATAACAACACCCGCACAGCTGGTCTTTTCAGAAAAGCCGACCCGATTAAACTTCGGCTGTTATTTACATTTGAGGACACTGATAACCGAACCTTGCTATATACTCCGGTATTCGATTGGAATAGAACAGATGGCTTTATGGCAGGGGTTGCTTTGCTTAATAGTACCCTTATTCCAAAACCAGTCGAATACTTTATAATTCCTTTATACACTTTTAGCAAAAATAAACTGGCAGGATTCGGCAAGATTTCATTCAACATAACTCCATATAATTCCCTGATCAGAAAAGCAAAACTTACTCTTGAAGGAGAACAATTTGGTGCAGTTGAGCAAGATGTTTACAAAAAAGTAAAAATTGGAATGGACCTTTTTTTCAGACCGCAAAATATGATTAATCCAATATCCAGCAGGGTATTTGGATATTATACAGCTGCATCTGATTTGAATGAAATCCTGAATCGGGGAAAAGCAGAGATGATGCGATTTACTCAATTAGGTTATGAGATAAAGAGAAATGGAGTAATAAATCCCTATAACTTACTTTTCTCACTGGAATCAGGAAGGTCATTTCAAAAAAGTTCAGCTGATATAAACTACAGGCTCAGCTATTATGGTAAAAACAACGGACTGGATATGAGGATGTTTGTGGGAAAAATGCTCAGGAATGATCCATCAAATCCATATTATGCGTTTTCTGTCAGCGGAAGAGGCGGCCGTGAACTTTACATGTATAATGGTTTATTCCCCGATCGTTTTGGAGAGTTTCCCAATACTTTATGGTCGAGGCAGATGAATCTTTCAGAAGGAGGATTAGTGACTCCACTCAGTGATACGCTGGGATACAGCCGTTGGATTTGCGCACTATCGATAAGCAGCAGCTTACCGGGAAAAGCATCGCGGATACCGGTAAAACCTTTTTTAAACGTATCACTTAGCGATGCAGGGACAGAATCTGGTGATAAAACACAGATTTATTACGAAGCAGGAGTAAAAGCAGGGATATGGAACCTCTTTGAAATATATATTCCGATACTCATATCTGATAATATTAACTCAATAACCGGAAATTTAAAAGAGAGGATTCGTTTCGTTTTCAACCTCGATATTCTTAATCCTCAAAGGAATTAATACAGACTTATTTTTTGCTTTTCAGCGATGGAAGCTTGATTTTCAGAATGGAGGGCATTGTATCCCCCAACAAAAACCCAATAGGTTTAAGAGAGTCAATATGATCGCAGATTAGTTTTACAATAGCCAAAAGAGGAATTGAGAGAAACATACCGGGTATACCCCAAAGAGCATTACCTGCAATGACCACTATAATTGAGAACAAGGCATTGATCTTAACTTTTGAAGCAACAATCTTAGGAACGATGTAATTATTGTCTATAATCTGTATGAAATAATAAGCAATAAGAACATATAGTGCATAAACAGGTGGCTCTGTAACAAGTGCCACAACCATTGGCACTGCAACTGCCACTAATCCTCCAACATAGGGAATTATGTTAAGTAAAGCGCCAAAAATTCCAATTAATAATGCATACTCAATTCCAAGTATTAAAAGAGCAGTAGTGTCCAAAACAGCTACGATAACAATCTCTATCAAGAGTCCGAACAGGTATCTTTGAATAACGGTTTTTATCTGACGTACAATTTCAGTTACCTTGCTTCTATTGTCTGAGCCGAACAACATATGAATAAACTCAATTATTATTGGCTGATAGAAAAGTAGTAAAAAGATATATACCGGCAACAGAAACAAAACAACCAATCCGCTGCCGACTATAACGAGCGTTTGACCAATAGCAGCCGTACTGCTGCTTATTAATTCAGCCTGTGTTTTTGCAATCCAGAGATGGATATTCTGAGGATCTTTATCGAAATAACTTGCTGCATCTGAAATGTTCTGGTTGATCATACCTGTAATTTTTTCCACAAGTACAGGCCAGGATTCACTTAACCTGGAGAACTGTGATACAACAAGCATAACAAATGCAGATATGATCAGAAAAGTAATGAGCATAACGATAGCAATCGCTAATACCCTGTTGAGTTTTATGCTTTCAAGCTTTTCAACAACCGGGTTAAGCATTATCGCAATTATGGTAGCCAAAACGAGTGGCACAATAATGCTTTTTGCAATGTATAACATTGTCAGTAAAGCAAATAACCCAACAAGAAATATGGTTACTTTTGCGTAAAAGGGTAACTTCATTTCTTCACCTGACACGCTTTTTGGATTTAGGTTCCTTTTTGGATAAAAAGTGTTCAATTATATACTGACCAAAGGTTTTAATAGCTTCAGGGTGTTTAGCAACAAGGTTGGTAATTCCGAGTTGCAGGAATGAGCCTAAAAGTTGTCTCAGTATTCCCCCCGATGATCCGATAAATATTTTTTTTGTCAGGTATCCCGAAGCTAAACCAACGGCAGAACCCAAAACATTATCCCTTAAATCAGGTGTTGATGAAATATCCTTCAGGGCGCTACTGAGAAGATTCAGAGGTTTCAGGCTCTCATAGGAAATACTTAATTGTTCTTTTAACAGCTGCCCTTTTACAATCTGCTCTTCTTCAAGTAATAATATTGAATTCTGCAGCCGGGAATATGAAGATATATTTTGCATATTTATCTATTTGAGCAGCTGGTTAATTACATAATTACGGATTACCTTTTTAAGGGTTTGATGCATAAACAGATGAACAATAGTACCCACCAGAATATAAAACCCTGCAACTATAAAGAATCCATAAAAGAGCTTCCCTGTCAATTCACCGAACCAGAATGCCAATCCAAGATTAAAAAAGAGCAGGAACGATGCTGCAAGTACCAGAACAAATGAATGAGGAATAACCGACGATACCACATCAGATGTTTTATCAATCGCTCTCAGCTTTACTAAATCAAAACTGGTTTTTCCATAGTCGGTTGCCCTGTCAACGAGCGTTTCAAGAATCTTTTTATTCTCTTCCATATCTCTGTTCTATCAACCACCAGCTGTCTTAAACCCTTTTTTAGAATCCTTTGATTTTGCGTTTTTACTATCAGCATAGTCTGACACATCTTCCCTGATATCTTCTACCTTGTCAGTAATGCTTTCGAGGAATTCGTTGAATTTTTGTTTCAGATCCTCTGCATAGTCCTCCCCTTTAACATCCTCAATTTTTTCTGAGATGGTGTCCATATATTCATTAAATTTTTCTTTTAAAGCATCAGCATATTCATCACTCTTTTTACTAATCTTTTTCCTGGTAACTGATCCTTTATCCGGAGCGAACAGTACTCCTAACAATGCACCGGCAGCAACACCTGCAAGTACTCCTAATAATATTTTACCTGAACTCATAATGGTTTTTATAAATGGTTTTTATGTAAGTATTTACTTCACAATAATTTCCTGCCCTGAATGACCCTCAGTATCACTGCTATAAGAGCAATAACAAGTAAAACGTGGATAATTCCACCGACACTATACCCGATAAATCCTATAGCCCAGCCAATTATCAGAATTACCGCAACAAGATAAAGTAGATTTCCCATGATTTTAAGTTTTTATTTATAAATATAGAACTATAAGTAATATTGCCTCATGCAGAATTACGAAGCAAAGATATTACCCGGAATAATAGTAACATTTACACAATTTCCGGAATAAGTTACATCATTTACACATTTAGGCTTTGGTTCAGGAACAGACACAAAAAGGAAGAAGTATTGGTTTCGTGAAAAAACAGGAACAATATTCAGCTCGTCTAGTTTGAATTATTCATAAACTTAGTTAAGATGCTCTATTCCTTTGTGTTACTTTGTGC
>JANNKF010000145.1:0-14722 GCA_031396165.1 Bacteroidales bacterium
ATCGGTTGCAGAATATAAATTTGCACCGATTGAAAATTGCTTATTTTCAAAATCGGGGTGATAAACTTCACAACCGGGTTCGAGAACGATTTTTGTTTTGTCAGGTTTATAACATAATAGAGTCTTGTTTAATACTTTTCCCGTCGTATCATTTTCATCTGCTGTGTGTTGCATATGATCCAAATCAAGCCAGCCCGAATATTTATCAAAGAGAGTCTCTACTTTGATCCATTTACCTGCTTTGTCCACCACATGGTATTTCTCTCCGAATAGTACCTGGCTCAGCATTTCGGATTTATGCGATGGTCCCGAACGAAGTGGAACAAAAACATTTTCACATATAAACCTTTCCATTAAAACTCTTTTTTGCAAAATTAGTAAAATCTGCGATAGCATAACATTCTTATATTAAACACAAAGGGCACAAAGGTTTTTCACAAAGGACACTAAGGGCATTAACATTTTTCCTTAGTATTCCTTAGTGCCTGCCTGCCGGCAGGCAGGTTGTACTTTGTGTCCTGTGGTTAAAATCAGGAAAAAATGGTTTATTTTTGGCAGTTGATCAAATCAATTATAATTTTAGTTTATGTCTGATCCACAGAATAAAATGAATATTACCAGGAAAGACATTATTAACATCTTCTTTTTTCTGATAAGCATCGGGATTGTCACAGCAATATGGCCTCACCATGCTAATCAGAACCTGCTGAGTTACATTGGAAGTTTTATGATTGTATCTCTATCCTATCTGATTCTCTATCTCTTCCTTTCACATTTCAGACCTGAAGTATTATTAGTTACCAGGAAAACACTTTTTATTGTTATTACAATTCTTTCCTTTCTGGTTCTTACCAGGTATTTTAATGATTATTCAGGAATGAATTTTCTCTTCCTGATTCCTTATGCTGCGATCCCGGTTATTATCAGAACATTTTATGATGCCAGGCTTGCCCTGTTCATACTCCTGATAACTCTGATGTTAGCGGGATTTCAGGTCGAAGAGCCTTTTGAATTTGTTGTGATGAATTTCATAACAGGAATGGTGGCAATATTCACATTAACAAATATATACAGAAAGGGTAAGCTTTTCTTTACCTCATTTTTTGTGGTAATAACTTACTCGCTTTTATATATTTCAGTTCACCTGCTGCACGATGGCAATTTTGCAGGGATGGTAAAATCAGACTTTCTTTTGTTTTTGGCAAACGGTCTTCTGGTATTACTCAGTTATCCGGTAATATTCATGTTTGAACAGAAATTTCTTTTTTTATCTGATACTACGTTACTTGAACTTGCAGATACCAATCAGCCACTTCTGAGAAAACTGGCAGAGGAAGCACCCGGATCGTTCCAGCACTCTCTTCAGGTCGCAAATCTGGCCGAAGAAGCGGCAAGAGTCACCGGGGCAAATCTGCTGCTTGTGCGAACAGGGGCTCTTTATCATGATATTGGCAAGGTTGCAAATCCATGTCATTTTATTGAGAATCAGAAATTGGGTGAGAGCCCGCACAAAACACTTAACCCCAGGGAAAGTGCCAAAGTCATTATCAATCACGTAAAAAGCGGTGTGGTGCTGGCAAAGAATTTTAAAGTGCCGGTTCAGATCATAGATTTTATCCGTACTCATCATGGAACCTCAGTGGCTTACTTTTTTTATAAGATGTATACCGACCAGCAGCCTTTGGATAAAGGAAGCGAGAAGGAGTTTACTTATCCTGGTCCGAAACCCTTTTCAAAAGAGACCGCTATTGTAATGATGGCTGATGCAGTAGAGGCTTCCTCAAGAAGCCTGGAAAAACATACCGAAGAGTCTATAAGTGAGCTGGTTGAAAGAATTATATATTTGCAGGAGCAGGATGGACAGTTTTCTGAGGTACCCCTGACTTTCAAAGATATTTCTGACATAAAAACAACTTTCAAAAACCGGTTGTCAACAATTCATCATCTCCGTATCGCTTATCCTGACCGTGATGCGTTAAGGTAAAATCGCGATGCATCGCGATTCTACATTAATGCAATGTATAATGTAAAAACGCAATGCATTGCGTTTTTACATTATCTCATATCTATTACCTCCACACCTTTGAATCTGGAGGAGGGATAAACGAAGGATTCCGGAACAGGTTTTTGTTTCAGATTGTATTCCTTTACAATAAGTGTAATGATTACACCATCTCTTCTTTTGTACTCGAGTGTTTTAAGATTTAATAACGATTTACCGATCGAGAGCCGCACTCTGAGCAGGTCGCTCTTGATGTCTTCAGGATAAAGATCGATAATATAGAAATCAGCTTTTTCCTCAACAAGCTTGCATTTATAGCCGTTTTTATACATCGAGAATACCGAAGAGGGCCGGCTCTGGAATGAGTTGTCCTTTTTATCCGGTGTTGTTATAGTAACCTCTTTTTCAGCAGGAAGATAGCTCCATGATGTCTCGCCGTTAAACCAGATAATGTTATCAGGAAGTTCAAGATTATACTTATCCTTGTTAAGAATTATGGAGCCTGTTAGTGTATCTCTGCTGTTTTCTGCCTGATCTTCTGTTATTATCCTGAACTTCATCGATACTGACGGAGCTTCCAGTGCATTTGCAGAAAACCTGTCGAGGATTTTTACAGCCTCCTGATCTTTCTGTCCGGCTGCACTCAATGAAAGAAGGAATGCTGTTGCCGTAAAAAGAAAATATAGTGCGCTTGAAAAAATCAATTTACGCCCCCTGGGGCTGGGGTAAATAAATTGATTTTCAGGCAGTATTGTATGGATTTTTTTTATCATCAAGGATCTCTTTACTCCAGACGCTTCAAAATCTGTTCCAAAGCTATAAAGTCCACACATAAAACGTCACGGGCCTTGCTTCCCTCGAATGAACCGACTACACCAGCAGCTTCAAGCTGATCGATAATTCTTCCTGCCCTGTTATAGCCAATCGATAGTTTTCTTTGTATAAGTGAAGTTGAACCCTGCTGATGCTGAACGACAAGTTTTGCAGCCTCCTCAAACATCGGGTCACGTTTACGCAGGTCAACTTCAAGTGCTCCTGTATCGCTATCATCAACAAATTCAGGAAGATGCATTGCATCGGCATACCCTTTTTGAGATCCGATAAAATCTGTAAGTTCTTCTATCTCAGGCGTGTCAATAAATGCGCACTGCACCCTTACCGGTTCATTACCAGAGGATACAAGCATGTCACCACGTCCTACAAGTCTGTCAGCACCGCTTGCATCGAGAATGGTCCTGGAATCAATTGAGGAAAATACCCTGAATGCAATCCTTGTAGGGAAGTTAGCTTTAATAAAACCTGTAATGATATTTGCAGAGGGCCTCTGAGTTGAGATAATAAGATGAATACCGATTGCCCTGGCCAGCTGTGCAAGTCTTCCGATAGGTCCCTCTATCTCGCGACCGGCTGTCATGATCAGATCGGCAAACTCGTCAATTATCAGAACAATATACGGTAAGTACTTGTGCCCCTTCTCGGGACTAAGTTTCCTGGAGACAAATTTCTCATTATACTCTTTGATATTCCTCGATTGTGCTGCTTTGAGGAGCTCAAGACGGTTGTCCATCTCAATGCATAAGGAGTTTAATGTCTTTATAACTTTCTGTGTATCAGTAATAATTGCATCTGCTTCATCAGGTAGCTTAGCAAGGAAATGTCTTTCAATCTTCATATACAAAGGCAACTCCACTCTCTTTGGGTCGATAAGCACAAATTTTACCTCCGCCGGGTGTTTTTTATAGAGTATCGAGGTGATGATAGCATTTATCCCGACTGATTTTCCCTGGCCAGTGGCACCTGCTACAAGAAGGTGCGGCATTTTTGTAAGATCGACAATATATGGCTCATTCGTGATTGTCCTGCCAAGCGCCAGGGCAATGTCGAACTTTGTTTCCTGAAATGCTTTTGAAGTAATAAGCGACCTCATTGAAACTATCTCAGGTTTCTTATTCGGCACTTCAATTCCTACTGTGCCTCTTCCCGGAATCGGGGCTATGATCCTGATTCCCAGTGCGGAAAGGTTAAGTGCAATATCATCTTCAAGAGATTTGATGCGCGCAAGACGCACACCCCTTTCGGGTACAATTTCGTATAATGTTACTGTAGGACCTACCGTTGCCGAAATGCTTTTGATGGCGATCTTATGATCACCCAGGGTCTTAATTATGTTTTCCTTGTTTTCAAAGACTTCGGTATTATCAAAAGCGCTTTCCGATTTATGTTCCCTTAGAATTGAAACAGGGGGGAATTTGTACCGCGAAAGATCAAGGCGGGGATCGTAGTTCTCCATAATCTTCTGAACCTCCTGATCGGAGAGCGTATCCCCAGCGTCCGGACGGTTAATGTTAATAGGAACGTGTCCCTCTGCAGGTATAACAGGTTCATTAGCGTCAAAATCGTGTATAATAGAACTTGTTCCCTCCACTTCCGGCATTAAATCGTCAAAATCATCATCAGGTGTTGTATTGGTGTTTTTAACAATAAATTCAACAGGTTTAAACGGTGCTGGTTCTTCATCCTCAGGGTTTTCATCAGTTGATTCAGGATCGGTTGCAGTTTCTGTCGCTGAGTTTTCCTCTGCGGGTAAGTTCTCGGTGGAAACAGCTTTTCTGAACTTCATGAAAGCCGGCAACCTGAATCCGAACGATTCGGGTTTGACTCTTAAGGCAAAGATCAGGTATGATATTGTAAGAAATGCCATCAACAATCCTGTTCCAACTTTACCCATAAAAGCATTCATCCAGCGGGTAATGATGTAACCCTGTGCACCTCCTGGTCCACTTATCAGATAACCTTTTGATTGTCCAAAGATGAAACCCAGGATCAGTGACAGGATGATAGCAGCAAAAGTGAATTTTGCAATCAGCTTAAAGAGCCTGATCTTAGGGAAATTAAGCAGGTAGAGACCTATTGATCCAAATATGAGAGGTATAAAAAATGCTCCATATCCAAAACCATAACCAATAATCATTTTCGCTAAGAAGTGCCCGCTTTTCCCCGACCAGTTCTTTACCTGAACCTCGGCGCCTGATACAATTTCAGAATCGGGCAGGCTCTGGTCCGTTTTCCACCAGAAAAGATATGCAACACATGCAAGCAGGAGATAGAGGGCAAAGCCTGTAATCAGAATGCCAAAAATGAACTTTATCCTCTCATCGGAAAGGAAGGACTTTGATTTAGTTGAAGGTTTTGGAGTTTTTGTACTCTTCTTACCTGCCTCTTCCTTCTCTTTAATCTTCTCTGCCATATCTATTGTCAAAACAAGTAACCTTTTTTTTAAAGCAATCCAAAGGTAATAAATTTGAGCCTTACTCAAAAAATGATTCAGATGATTTTATCAGCGGAACTAATCTGGACGGAATATTAGAGATTTCCAAGCTTGTTTATTAAGCTTGTTATATCTTCTCTGGATATTCTTATAAAATTCAACTTTCTGTCGAATACCTCATCAGGGATCTCCTTCTGATATACACCTTCAGCATTAAAGTGCATTTCCGAATTTCCTATAAAGAAGAAGAAGCTTAACGGAATTCCTTCAAGCTGGTTAAATGGGGTAGAAGCGTTGGGATTTTTTATTCTGATCTCATCTGTATACCAGACATTGTAAACATTCGATTTATTTGACGGAAATGTAATCTCTGCATTATTGCATTTATAACCGCATATTTCTGCAACCTTAGATGTCTTTTGTATCGTCATACCCTCCATTGTGGTAAATCCCGGATACAATTCACCCTGTTTGCCTGCATAGTAATATTTTACCGGAGGAATGCTGAAATAGGTGTCAAAGATCTCCTTTTCAGGATTGGTGAGATTAAAAATACCTGATTTGGCAAATCCTGTCATTTCATAGAGTATTTTATCTTTTTTAAAGGATATGACGAGGTTTCTAGGCAGAAATTCCCTGGGCACACCAAAATCACCTATATAATCTATGTTATAATGGATTTCTCCCTGGTCTATATATTTTCCTCCTTTTTCCTTACAGGAGTATCCTGTCATTGCAAAGATTACCGCAATGAACAACACATAGCTGAATCTCACTTATATCTTTGTATTTTGAATTATGTAAATGTAACGTTTTTTTTCAACATAGGTAAATACGGATCATCATTATAGGATTAACAGCTGAAAATATGTTATTAAGCATAAATAAATATGAATCAATTCAACTTCACAGTGCATTGATTTATACTGAATTTGGTAATTTTGTATCCTTGAAAACATGACTCATGAAGAAAAAACTTGCCGTGGTTGCACTGGGTGGAAATGCACTCCTAAGAGGTGACCAGATTGGGACAATAGATGAACAGGAGCAAAACACGACTGAGACCCTCGAGAATCTTGTTTTTCTTATCCGTGAGGGATATGATATTGTAATAACACATGGAAACGGACCCCAGGTAGGAAATATTTTGATGAGAAATGACGCGGGCGAACAGTTATATAAGATCGCCCAGATGCCACTTGATATTTGTGTGGCTGATTCCCAGGGAGGAATTGGTTACATGATTGAAAGAATGTTTAGAAATGTTCTTAATAAGCATGGAATTAAAAAGAACGTGATTTGTCTTGTAACACAGGTACTTGTGGATATTAATGATCCGGCTTTCTGCGACCCTCAGAAACGTGTGGGAAAGATCTATACAAGGGAAGAGTCTGAAGAACTGGCCTCGACAAAGGGATGGATATTTAAAGAGGAGATTAAAGTTCAGGGTGGTTACAGAAGAGTTGTGCCATCTCCTGTTCCTGTGGGTGTAATTAATGAAAAGATCATAAGTGATCTTGCCCGGAAAGGAAATATTATCATTGCTGCCGGTGGCGGTGGTGTGCCTGTTTATATCGACGGGAAGAATGATGTACGTCCCGCTGAGGCTGTAATAGATAAGGATATGGCATCTTCACTTCTCGCAACTCAGATAGGAGCTGATGAATTCTATATACTCACCGATGTACCTTATGTATATATCAATTTTAGAAAACCTGACCAGGAGATAAAGGAATTTCTCAACTATGAGGATACTCTTAAATATCTGAATGAAGGTCAGTTTACAAAGGGCAGCATGGAACCCAAGATCCAGGCATGCCTTAACTTTATAAAAAATGGAGGCAGGAAAAGTGTTATTACTGAGGCTTTTAAACTTGCCGACAAGAAATTCGGGTCGAAGATCACTATGGAGTATGAGGATGACCGGAGGTAGGCGACAGGCGACAGGCGTCAGGCATCAGGCGACAGGCGGTTGCCATTATTTTTATGATCAATTTTTCCTATTTTTACACAATTAATTTTCAAATTTTCAAATTTTCAAATTATGGCAATCAATCTTAAAAACCGTCACTTTTTAAAACTCCTCGATTTTAAACCGGAGGAAATAAAATACCTTCTTGATCTATCGGCAGATCTTAAAAAAGACAAATTTAATGGTGCTGAAAAACAGCATCTTACAGGTAAAAATATTGCACTTATCTTTGAAAAGGCATCAACACGTACCAGGTGTGCATTTGAAGTTGCCGCATACGACCAGGGTGCTCATGTAACGTATCTTGGTCCTACCGGGTCTCAGATCGGTCAGAAGGAATCGATGAAAGATACTGCCAGGGTACTTGGTGGAATGTACGACGGAATTGAATATCGTGGTTATGGACAGGAGATTGTTGAAGAGTTAGCCAGATATGCTGGTGTACCTGTGTGGAACGGACTCACAAATGAGTTTCACCCAACACAGATCCTCGCCGATTTTCTGACTATGATAGAGCATTCCGACAAACCGCTCAACAAGATGATTTTCTGTTACCTCGGAGATGCCAGGTATAATATGGGGAACTCACTCATGGTAGGTTCTGCAAAAATGGGGATCGATTTCAGGATTGCGGCTCCGAAGGCTTATCAGCCTGCCGATGAGTTAGTTGCTAAATGCCGTGCCATAGCAACAGAGACTGGGGCAAAAATAACAATTACTGATAATGTAGATGTGGCGGTAAAAGATGCAGATTTTCTTTATACCGATGTATGGGTATCTATGGGGGAACCTGATTCAGTATGGGAAGAAAGAATAGCTCTGTTGACTCCGTTTCAGGTTAATATGAAAGTTATTCAGAAGACCGGAAACCCGAAAGTTAAGTTTCTTCACTGTCTGCCGGCTTTCCACAATCGTGAGACAAAAGTCGGAGAGGAGATTTATAGAAAATTTGGTCTCGATGGAATGGAAGTAACCGAAGATGTGTTTGAATCAGAGCATTCCATTGTTTTCGATGAAGCAGAAAACAGACTGCATACTATAAAAGCTGTGATGGTGGCAACACTGGGATCCTAAAAGCACAGGGCTCAGGGCTCAGGGTTCAGGGCTCAGGGCAAAACCTTTTACACTGTGCTCTCCGCTCTGCGCACTGTGCTTTATGCTACCCACTCTTTTATAAAGAAAAATGTCATAATTGACGAGGCAGCCAGTTTGAGGCCAATACCGGTAAGGAAACCCAATAGGCTTCCAAATCCTGCTTTCAATGCATAGTTTATATCATCCTTAAAGATCATCTCACCAACAAAAGCACCGATAAGCGGACCAAGGATCATTCCAAGTGGACCAAGAAAAAGACCCACAATCAGGCCAACTGTAGCTCCACGGGTCCCGTATTTTGAACCACCGAATTGCTTGGTGCCCCAGACAGGGACTATATAATCGAGTACCGTAATTACAACAGCTATAGCTCCGAAAATAAAAAGAGCCGAGTTACTGAAATCACCAAATCTGGTAAGATGAAGCAGGATTAGTCCGATAAAACTGAACGGTGGTCCAGGTAAAACAGGAACCAAACAGCCGATAATTCCCAGAATCATCAGCAGGATTCCTAATATAAGGAGTATATAATCAGACATTTAGAAGTATTTCTACTTTTTGCCAAGGTCTTCGAATTCTACATTCGTAAACTCTTCGACAGCCACAGAGATTCCTTCTTCGACAGGTTCATCGTAGGATGATTTGGAAGATGCATTGAATTCCGGCTGACCACTACCAATGTATGATATTACATCAGTCAGTCCTTCTGCGAACTTTTCAAAATCTTCCTTATACAGAAATATCTTATGTTTCTCATAAAAAACCTTGCCTTCTTTGCCTAACCGTTTCTTGCTCTCTGTAATAGTAAGATAATAGTCATCCTTACGTGTAGCCTTAACATCAAAAAAGTAGGTTCTTTTTCCAGCACGCACAACCCTGGTAAATATTTCTTCCTTTATACTTTTATCATCATGCCCGTTTGTGACTTCCTTTTTTTCGGCTTCTTCTTCCATTTCTAAGTCAGTTAGTTTTAGGGATTTCTTTTGTATTGTCAAATGTAATAATTTTTTTTCAATTCAAAACGCACTGATTAATTTTGCCATCTTGTTTTGAGGCTAAGGGAAAAAGAGTATTTTTGCAGCGGAAAATTGAGGTTCTTTATAAATGATAAGCAGAAGATTACTTCGTATAAAAGCCCTTATGGCTCTTTATGCTTTTAACCGCCGGGAGGATGGAAACCTTACCCAGGCTGAAAACGAACTTATGTTCAGCATCGGAAAGACTTACGATCTTTATCATTATCTGCTGTTACTGGTTCTGGAACTTTCAGATATTGCAGGTGAAAAGATCGATCAGGCCCTTCAGAAGAGAATGCCTGGCCCGGAAGACCTGAATCCGAAACGCAGATTCACTGATAACTTACTCATTGCACAGCTCAGAAAGAATCTTGAATTCAAAGACTACGTTTCTTCGAAAAAGCTTTCATGGGTAAACAATTCTCATATCCCCCGTCTCTTGTATAATAAAATGATCGCCTGGGATGTGTATGAAGAGTATATGAAAGCGGAAGCTCACAATTACTTGTCAGACAAGAAGTTTATTGTTAAACTTATAACAGTACTCTTTTCCGAATCAGAAGACCTTCAGTCAAATCTTGAAGAACAAAGTATTTTCTGGAATGATGATATGGAATATATTTCTGCAATGGTTGAGAAAACGCTGAAAAAATTCAAGTCAGATTCGGGTGAAAATACCCATTTAATGCCTCTGTTTAAAAATGAAGAAGATGAGGAATTTGTTAAAATCCTCTTCAGAAAAGCCATCCTTAACCAGAAAAAATGTTCGGATCTCATTGATAAAAATACAACAAACTGGGAGGTTGAACGGATAGCATTGATGGATATCCTGGTTATGCAACTTGCAATAACTGAGATCTCTGAATTTCCTGAAATCCCTGTGAAAGTCACACTTAATGAATACATTGAGATTGCAAAATACTATTGTACTTCAAAAAGCAGTACCTTTGTCAACGGGATTCTTGATAATATAGTCAGGGAAATGCGTGAAGGGGGTTTATTCATTAAGGCCGGAAGAGGATTGGTGGGTGAGAAGCTGACTGGTGATGAATGATTCCCAACTATTGGTTAACGCAATGAAAAAGACTGGAATACTTTTTTTGGGAATTATTACCCTGTTTGCCACTGGTTGTGCAAACTCAACTGGTAAAGATGCTATAAAATCATCTTCGGATCCCGATTCCGGAACCGGTGCAATCATTTCATTCAGTGAGTATGAGCATGACTTTGGTAAGGTGGCTGAAGGCGAAAAAATTGCTTATGTTTTTGGATTTGAAAACCATGGAACTTCCGATCTGGTTATCAGGTCGGCACTGACAACCTGTGGATGTACAGTTCCAAAATATGATGAGAAACCGATATCTCCGGGTAAAAGTGGCACCCTTGAGGTAGTTTTTGATACCTCCGGAAGAAGCGGAAAGCAGACAAAAACGATTACTGTAAGATCCAATGCTTCGACACCTGCCGTGATACTTAAAATAACTGCTGAAGTAGTAACCAATAACAATTAGTAATAATTAATATTTTTAAAAAATGACCAATTTTGCTTACGTATTTTTGATGGGCGCGCCAAGCGGAGCTGCCGGACAGAGTAATCCGCTTATTACCTTTCTTCCTTTGATCCTGGTGTTTGTTGTGTTTTATTTTTTCATGATAAGACCTCAGATGAAAAAACAGAAAGAGATGAACAATTACAGAAGCTCTCTGAAAAGAGGTGATAAAGTAATCACAACAGGTGGAATCTATGGGAAAGTGTATGAAGTTAAAGACAACTATGCAACAATCGAAGTTGGTGGCGATATCAAACTCAAAGTTGATAAAAACGCACTTCTGAAAGACCCATCAGCAGAGGAATAGTCTTGAAGCCTAATGTTGAGACACGGACAGAACTTACGAATAAAGGGGTAGGTAGAATCAACAGAGATGTTGCAGTTTTTACCTTCTTCCTTTTTCTGTCTTTTGTTTTCTGGTACCTCAATTCGCTGGAAAATGAAACCGAGGCAGAAGTTAAGTATCATGTTAAATATTCAAACCTTCCAAAAGACAGAGTGATAGCCGGAAAACCTCCCGTATTATTAAACATATATCTGAAAGGTAAAGGCTCTTCACTACTGAAACTCAAATTCTCCGGCAACAGGGCCCCTGTTGCGATAGATATTTCAAAAGTCAACTACAGGCGGGTTCAGGGCAGCAGGGAGCTTGATTATTATATAGTCTCGTCAGGTCTCATAAAAAGTCTTACGGTTCAGCTTAGATCGGGATGTGAAATAACTTCTATCAAACCCGACACTCTTTTCTTCACACTTGAAAAGGGTACTGATAAAACTGCAAAAACAGGTACGAATGGATTGTAAAAAAATACCCGGAACCAAACTTGGAATTACTGGTGGCATCGGAAGCGGTAAAACATCTGTATGCAAGGTCTTTAATGTTCTTGGTATACCTTCATTCTCTGCTGATACTGAGGCAAAATTGATTATGGAGAATGATGCATCCATAATTACTAACCTCAATTCAATTGCAGGCAAAGATCTTTATTCGGGGGGAATCCTCGACCGAATGGAACTTGCAAATCTTATCTTTAATGATAATTCTCTGCTTGTAAAAGTAAACTCACTTATCCATCCGATAGTTTTGGAACGGTTCGGTGAATGGGTGAAAATACAAAACTCACAATATGTGATTCTGGAAGCTGCTATAATGTTTGAAAGCGGCGCAGATAAATGCGTCGACAGGGTTGCAACAGTTGTGGCTCCGGTTGAGGAGAGAGTAAACAGGGTAATAAACCGGAACAGTCTTTCAAGAGAACAGGTTCTGGAAAGGATCAGGAATCAGATGGATGATGATGTAATGATTAAACTATCTCATTATGTGATTCATAATTCTGAGAATGATATGATCATTCCTGCGATTCTTAAAATTCATGACGAAATTTTAAATTATATTAATTCTGTTCGCTGATTATGGGAATATTCGGAAAATGGCTTGGCGGAGGACTCGGATTCGTTATGGGAGGCCCGATAGGAGGACTTCTGGGCTTCCTGGTTGGTTCGGTTATTGACAGCACTACTGTTCAAACTTCTTTAAATTCATCCAGGAGCCCTGGTACAAAACAGGGAGACTTTGGAATGAGTCTTCTGGTTTTAGTGGCTGCCGTTATGAAGGCCGATGGGGCTGTGGTAAAATCTGAACTCGACTATGTTAAACAGTTTTTTATCAGGCAGTTTGGACAGGAATCGGCAAAACAGGCAACGCTGATGCTAAAAGATATCCTGAAGCAGGAGATCCCTGTGAGGGACGTTTGTGAACAGATAAGGGGAAACATGGATTATTCATCACGCCTTCAGTTGCTTCATCTCCTGTTCAATGTATCACTCGCTGATACATCAATTCATCGTTCTGAGACAGAGATAATTGAAAAAATTTCATCATATCTTGGTGTAACCGGGGTCGATTTCCTTTCAATAAAGAATATGTTTATACCTGAAACAGATTCTTCATATAAAATACTTGAAATTGCACCTTCTGCAACGAACGACGAGGTGAAAAAAGCATACCGCCGCATGGCTATGAAATATCATCCGGATAAAGTGAATCACCTCGGAGACGATTTCCGCCGGACTGCAGATGAAAAGTTCAAAAAAGTTAATGAAGCTTATGAAAAGATCAAGAAGGAGCGAAACATGATCTGATATTATTAGCGAAAATATCTTCTATAATAAACATATATTTCGCTACAAGGATTAAATTTGTACACTAAACCATAAAAAATGATTTTAAAAGATATTCTGGCTATTTCAGGTGAACCAGGGCTTTTCAGATTTATCGCCCAGGGTAAAAATGCTATTATTATTGAGCATCTCGAAACAAAAAAGAGAAGTAGTGCATATGGTTCTGCAAAGGTAAGCTCTCTGGAAGATATAGCCATCTTTACAGAAAAAGAGGATGTCCCGCTTGGTAAGGTATTTGACCTTATTCACGAGAAAGAAAATGGAGGACCAACTATTGATCTTAAAGCAGATCCTGTGAAACTGAAATCGTGGTTTGAAACTATTCTTCCCGATTATTCAAAGGATAAGGTCTATGTGAGCGACATAAAAAAAGTTGCTCTCTGGTACAATCTTCTTCATAACCTTGGGCTGCTTGTAAAAGAAGAAGCAGCTGCTGAAGAAAATACAGAGAAGTCATCAGAAGAGAAAGCACCTGCTGAAAAGAAGAAAAAAAAGGCTTCCCCTAAAGCCAAAAAAGAATAATACTAATTATGAATTTCGGGGGCAATGAGGTGGTTTATGATTATGCTGAATCAGCTATAATTATTTTGCCCGTGCCTTATGACGAAACCAGCACCTGGATGAAAGGTTCTGATAAGGGTCCGGATGCAATCCTCGAAGCCTCTGTAAACCTCGAATTCTACGATGTTGAGACATCATCGGAAGCCCATCTGAAAGGAATACACACTGTTGAACCGGTTCTTGAAAAGGAGACTCCTGAAAAGCTTGTTAATGAAGTGTATAACAGAACATTGTCGCTTCTGAAGGAGAATAAATTTCCTGTAATCCTTGGTGGTAATCATACTGTTCCGATTGGGTGTTTTAAAGCATTTCACGAGACCTTTGATGATCTCACAATTCTTCAGCTCGATGCTCATGCCGATCTGAGACAGGCGTATGAAGGTTCAAAGTATAATCACGCATGTGCAATGGCAAGGGCCAGGGAGTATGCCCCGATAGTACAGGTAGGGATCCGAAGTATGTCTGCGAGTGAACTTCCATGGGTTGAACGCGACAGAATTTTTTATGCGCATGAATTGTATTATGATAAGGGGCTGTATAACAAGGCTTTGGATAAACTTTCGAAAAATGTTTATATTACTATCGATCTCGATGTTTTCGACCCTTCAATTATGCCGTCAACCGGTACTCCTGAACCCGGGGGACCAGATTATTTTGAGCTGATGCATTTTCTAAGGGATGTAATAAAAGCAAGGAATGTGGTTGGTTTCGATGTTGTTGAGTTATGTCCTTCAAAGACAAATAAATCACCAGATTTTATAGCAGCAAAGATTATTTACCAGTTGCTGTCGTATAGGTTTGTTGTGTAACCAGCTAAAAGGCACGGATTGCAAATCCGCGCCAGCGGAATCCGGTACATAAATACAGTGGCTGGCGCCGATTTGTAATCGGTGCCAAACTAAACGGCACGGATTGCAAATCCGCGCCAGCGTTTGCGACCGTTCAATATGTAACCATTAATCCAGTTTTTTTGCTTCCTCCTGACTTGTCCACCTCTTTTGGCAAGGAAATTTTTAGGATTGAATATCAAGTGATTGCGTAAATAAAGTTGTAAAACTGTCGCACTAAGGCAATTTT
>JANNKF010000160.1:0-9894 GCA_031396165.1 Bacteroidales bacterium
GCCCCAAGGGGAGTAAATTGATTTTCTTCGCTCCCCTTGGGGTCGGGGTAAACGAAGAAAATCAATAGACCTTTAGGCTTGATTCCATATAACCCTTATTAAATAATATAAAACATAAATAGTGTACCAAAATCTAAAACCCTTAAACTATGAAAGTTGATTTGAGTTGGATAGATTATCTGATCATGATAATCTATTTCTTGTTTGTGCTGGGGATCGGCTGGTTCCTCCGCAAGTTCATGAAAAATGCCAATGCTTTTCTGGAAGCCGGCAGATCAATGCCTGCATGGGTGGCCGGACTTGCATTTATTTCTACCAACCTGGGGGCCCTCGAAGTTATGGGTATGACCGGTTCCGGTATGAAATACGGAATGCTCACTACTCATTTTTATTGGATAGGAGCAGTGCCAGCCATGATCTTCCTTGCTTTATTCATGATGCCATTTTATTATGGATCAAAAGCCCGGTCCGTTCCCGAATTTCTGAAACTCAGGTATGATGAAAAAACACGTGGCCTGAACGCTATACTATTTGCTGTTATGACAGTACTGGCATCAGGTATCTCAATGTACGCACTGGCAATCCTGATGGAAAATGTACTTGGCTGGAACTTTAACCTTAGTCTTTGGATCTCAGCTCTTATCGTTCTTGGGTATACATATCTGGGAGGTCTCTCCTCTGCAATATATAATGAAGTGTTACAATTCTTCATCATAGTTATTGGTCTGTTGCCTTTGGCATTTCTCAGTCTTCGTGATGTGGGAGGTTGGTTTGGTCTCAAGGATAAACTGGAACCGATTTCAGTTGCAAAGGGTTTTGCACCTGATACCCTGACAACTACCTGGAAGTATGGCAGTGAAGCAGCAGCCAATCCACTGGGAGTAGAATGGTTCGGAATACTTTTCGGTCTGGGTTTTGTCCTCTCTTTTGGATACTGGTGCACAAACTTTCTTATTGTTCAGAGGGCTTTTGCTGCAGAGTCGAAAGCTGCAGCCAGAAAAGTTCCTCTTATCGGGGCTCTTCCTAAAATGTTCATACCTTTCCTTATTATAGTTCCGGGAATCGTTGCGCTTGTTCTTTTTAACGACCCTACCAAAGGATTCACCCTTCCTCTCGATGCTAATGGAAGTCCTATTTACGATTATACCATTATTATGTTGCTCAAGCAATATCTTCCCGCAGGGGTTCTTGGCCTCGGTATAACAGCCCTTCTGGCATCCTTTATGTCGGGAATGGCAGGCAACGTTTCTGCCTTCAATACTGTCTGGACATACGATATTTATCAAAGCTACATCAGACCACGTACAGGTGATGAGGAGGCTGATGGGAAACATTATCTTAAAGTTGGCCGTATAGCCACTGTATTTGGAATATTGCTGAGCATTGCATCAGCATATATTGCTAGTAAGTTTGGAAACATCATGGACTTCCTGCAGACTATTTTCTCAATGATTAACGCTCCATTGTTTGCAGTAATTTTCCTCGGGATGTTCTGGAAACGAACCACCGGACACGCTGCTTTTACAGGATTACTGGCTGGCTTCCTGATGGCTCTGTTGCATCACGGACTTACAATACCTGCCGGGGCAACAACACTTGTTAAAGGTGGTTGGATTGCTGCCCTGCATACATATCCGGTGGAAATGGCCCAGAATTTCTGGACGGCAATAATCGCATTCGGGGTTAGTACTACTATAACTGTAGGACTTACATTTCTGACAAAGCAACAAAAATCTGATGATGAACTTAAAGGGCTCGTCTACTCACTGACACCACGTGAACTTAGCGATAGTCATTTGCCATGGCATCAGCGTCCGGCTGGACTGGCAATTCTTGTAGGTGTAATAAGTATAATATTAACTGTAATCTTTTGGTAGGAGGAAATTAAAATGGTAGATATAAGAATACCTATTGGTCTGATGTTTTCGATCATAGGAATATTAATTTCAATATTCGGAGTTGTTACAATGTCTGACACCGAAATGTATCACAAATCACTTGATATAAATGTGAACATCATTATGGGTGTATTGATGCTTGTGTTTGGTCTGGTTATGCTCTGGTTTGCAAGAAAGAAAAAGAAGGTATGAAGGAGGTAAGAGGATTTGCCAGTGATAATAATGCTGGCATTCATCCTGATATACTGAAAGAAGTTGTTGATGCAAACAGGGGACATGCAGTTGGATATGGTTCAGATAGCTGGACTTTAAAGGCACTTGAAATTTTCAGGGAGCAACTGGGTGGATCAACTGAAACTTTTTTTGTATTCACCGGAACTGCAGCAAATGTTCTGGGGATCACCGGAATTATCAGATCCTGGAATTCAGTAATTACTGCCTCTACTGCTCATCTTGAGCAGGATGAATGCGGTGCTCCTGAAAAGTTTACTGGTGCAAAGGTGCTTACAGCTGACACATCAGATGGTAAGATCCAAACCGAACTTATAGAAAAGCATATGCATGGGATTGATTTCGAGCATCATTCCCAGCCCAAAGTAATCTCAGTAACTCAGGCAACGGAGATGGGTACTGTTTATACTATACCGGAAATCAGAAAAATTGCTGATTACGCTCACTCAAAAGGAATGCTTCTTCATATGGATGGAGCCAGGCTGGCAAATGCAGCCGTTTCGCTTGATCTGCCTTTTAAGGATTTTACTACTGATGCAGGTGTTGATGTCCTTTCCTTCGGGGGTACGAAGAACGGAATGATGTTCGGTGAAGCCATTTGTTTTCTGAAGCCGGGTCTTTCTTCGGATTTTAAGTATATCAGGAAACAGGGAATGCAGCTGGCTTCGAAAATGAGGTTTATATCTGCCCAGTATATCGGATATTTTAAGAATGATTTGTGGAAGAAATGTGCCACCCATTCAAATGCAATGGCCGGAATTTTTGCCGAAAAACTTCAGACAATCAGGGAAATTAAAATTACACAGCCAGTTCAATCCAATGGGATCTTTGCTATTATTCCTCATGATGTAGCTGAAAGAATCAGACCTCATTTTTTCTTTTATCCATGGAATGAAAAAACATCGGAATACCGGCTTATGACGAGCTGGGATACTACGGAGGAGGATATTGATGGATTTATTGAATTACTTTTAAAAGAACTCAGGAAGTAAGAACAATTGAACTAAGGAACAGCGAATTATGAAGTTATAACACTTCTGACTTCTGATTTCGTTTGTTCGTTATTCTTACTTCTTCTTCATTAAATAAAAAAGGCTGAATCTCGCGAATCAGCCTTTTTCTATAACGTTAAGTGATTATTATTTCAACGTGAAGGTTATTGGAACCATGTACCATACAGGAACCGGTTTTCCACCCTGTTTGCCAGGTTTGAATGACGGAAGTGTATTAACAACCCTTATAGCTTCAGCATCAAGTTCGGGGTCAACGCCTTTAAGAATGCTAACCTGACTTACTCCACCTTTTGCAGTTACACAGAATCGCACGATTACTCTACCCTGTATGTTATTTTCTTTTGCAACTTCAGGATAATTTGTGTGTTCCATTATGTACTTTAAAAGTTCAATGTCACCGCCAGGATACATTGGCATCTCTTCAACAACTACGAAAGGAATCTCTTCAGGTTCTGCTTCCTGTACCTCTTCTTTAACTTCCTGAACAGCTTCAACAACCTCTTCGTTCTTAACCTCAGTCTGAGCTTCGTCGGCAGTCATAATCTGAACATTATCTTCAGGTTTAACAGAGTCAACGACTACAGGTGGAACATATCTCTGTTGCTGTACAACATCGGCAGGCGGGGGAGGAGGAGGAGGAGGAGGAGCAACGTTTTCACTTGGTGCTTCCAGATTCTCCAGCTTAATTTCAACAAGCTTTTCTTCTTTCTGTTTCCTGTCTATTGATTTAGCATTCAGGTAGGGAGTAATTACTGCCGTTGACAGAATAATAATACCTACAATCATTGCCCAAATAACAGTCCTGTTATATCTCTTACGCAGTGCATAAGCGCCGTATTCCTTGTTCCTTGAAACGAAAACTATATCGTCAAAGGCAGGAGCATTTAATTTATCTTTTGCCATTTTTTTACAGGTTTACGGGTTAATTGGCTGAAGTACTTGCCGTAGGTGCAATTCCTGCGGCAGTTTCAACCATCTTCTCTTCATACCAGGTTATATCAACTAACATGTAAGTAGCTATTCCGCAGATGTTCATTTCATCAAGGATATCTACCATATTTCCATAGTTAGCTTTTTTATAAGCCTTAATTAGAACAACCGGTCCGGTATCATCTTCCTTCTTTATTAGCTTAATTGAAGCCTGAACGGAGTCCTGAGATAGAACAAGTTTACCTGTAAGAAGTTGATCTTGAAACTCAGCTAACTTTCTCGCAAGTGTCTTGTTTTTCTCAAGCAGCAATTTACGTATTCCTTCTGCACTATAATCTGTTTCCGAAAGTGGAGGCAGATTATTATAATCCTCAGCTTTTACGGCTCCCGGATAGGTATAAATCTTATTGTCGGGACCCAGAATTATGTTCATTGTGCGGCTCGCAATTATTTTTGGAGCTACAGCATCATCCTTCTGCTCTTCAGGGAGGACTATCTCCATAACCTTAGCTTTAGCGAAAGCTGTTGTGAGCATAAAGAAAGTGATAAGCAGACACATAAGGTCAACCATAGGTGTCATGTCTATATGCGGGGCATGTTTCTTCGCTTTCCTCTTCCCGCCAGCCTTTTCCTCTTGAATTATTTCTGCCATGTCACTGTTGTATTTCTTCGATGTTTATCTTAGCTGCCTCGAGGCTTGTAATAAGGTTAAACCTTTTTACTTCGTAGTCCTGAAGGATCTTAAGCACTTGCTTTACAATAGGATATCCTGTTGTGGCATCGCCTTTGATACAAGCCTGAACATTAGGATTGATCTTTCTGGCATAGAGAATCCACATTGCAAGCTGATTGTCAAGCGAGTCAAGTGGAATACCTGTCTGAAAAACTGTCTTTTCCTTATTGCTTTTAGCAGCCAGAAATTCCTTCATTTGTAGTATCGGAACACCTATTGAGGTCGGGTACTTTTCGAACTGACGCAATTCTGATTCTGTAAACTCAATATTATATCTCTTTCCTACTTCGGTAAGAACTCTTGGTCTCACTTTAAGAGAAGTGTCAGGTCCGTTGTCAAAGTTAAGAAAAACCTTGTCATCCTTAGAAATGAGCAGAGTGAACATATTGAAGTCCGGGGTGGGTTTTTCCGATATAGAATAAGGCGTATCAACAGGAGCCGGTTCATTTTGTCTCATTGTAGCAGTCAGCATAAGAAATGTCAATACTACTGAGAACAGGTCAACCATCGGCGTCATGTCGATATGTGGCGACTTTGTCGGTAATTTAATCTTTGGCATTGTAGTCTATATTTATTAATTTAAACCAAAAGATAAATTCTGCTTAGTTATTTTTCAGTGAAGCAGCAAAATTCTGAGTCAGACTGAAGCCTGCTTCATCAATTTTAAAGGTATAAGAATCAATTGTTGATGAAAAATAGTTGAAAGCGATGATAGCCACTGTTGAACCTGTGATACCAAATGCTGTATTAATAAGAGCTTCTGAGATACCTTCTGCCAGAGCAAGTGCATCAGGAGCACCTGATTGTGCAAGAGCACCAAATGCCTTGATCATACCAATAACTGTACCGATAAGACCGATCAACACTGAAATGGATGCAAGAGTTGAGAAAATAACCATATTCTTTGAAAGCATAGGAAGTTCAAGAGCTGTAGCCTCTTCAAAAGATTTCTGAATTGAAAGGATCTTCTGATCTTTCTCAAGTTCCTTGTCTTTCTGAAGATCACGGTAACGTGTAAGCCCTGCTTTCATAACATTTGCAAGTGAACCTCTCTGATTGTCGCAGGCTTCCATAGCCTCTTCAATCTTGTCAGTTGCAAGAAGACCCTGAAGATTACTAACGAATGAATTTAATCTGCCTTTACCTTTTGCCCTTGACAATGTTATGGTTCTTTCGAAAATGAAAATGATAAGAACTAAAACGCATGTCATAAGAATTGGAACGATCATTCCACCTTTATAGACCATTCCCAGATAGTTACCTTCCAGTGCCCTTCCATCAGGGTTTCCACCTTCGAAGTTTACCGGATTTCCCATTATGTTAACAAACAACAGATAGGAAATAATAAAAGCTATTAAAATAGCACTTGTTGCGAATACATTCTGCAACACATCTTTGAACGAACTTCCTTGTTTACTCATTTTTATCGATTTGTTTAGGTTTAAGATTTTTTTACGATTTGCAAATATATATTTAGAATTGTTATTTTCAAATATTGCAAAGAATAATGTTAATCTTTTGCTGCAGTTTAGAATAATTCTCTAAATCCTAAGACCGGCAAACTTACATTAAACCCTGCCATTTTAAACATTTATTTCATTTTTATTTTAATTGAACTCAATTATTGTTCCAGAACTACAGGATATACTCTTGATTTGGTAATTGGAATCTCCTTGGTTTTATAGCCTTTAAAACTGATTATCAATACCTCAGCTCCCTGTGGAATCTCAAATTTGAATTCACCCCTGGTATTAGCCATGGTTTCTGCTGCAGTATCTTTAATTCTGACCGAAGCATATGCAACTGGTTGACCGGCTGTTGTTTTAATGGTCCCTTTAATTTCAGCAGGATTGATCCCTTTCTTTACAGATGCCTCGAATTCACGAACATAAGCCAGCTGGCTTTTTGCAGATGCATTTGCCGGATCTATCGCAAGCATCTTATTATATGCCTCTGAAGCTCTCGAAAGATAAGGCAACCTGCCTTCATTTGTCTTTTCACCATTGGTTGATCTTATTTCCACTGAACCTATTCCAAAGTATCCTTTTAGTTTGTTTTCCTTACTGTTGGGATTAAGGGCAATCATCCTGTTAAAATATTCTTTCGATTTACTCCAGTTTTCGTTCATCATATGGTAATAACTCAGGTACCCGAATGCCTCCATCATCTCACTTTCGTACTTGACTGAGTCGGTTTTACCCACTTCAGCAACCTTTTCAAATTTAGGTTTGGCTAGTCCCAGCTTGGTGTCCGGATCCATTTTTGAGTATGTCCTGGCAACCCAAAGGTATGCTGGTAAATGAGTAGGATTCGCGATTGCTACAGCACTGAATACTGAATCTGCAGTTTTTAATTTATCTCCGTTATAATAGGCTCTTCCGATTTTCATAAGGTCTTCGGTATTATCTTTTGCCGGATCTAATAGTTTTGTCCATGTTTTTGCAGCCCCGTCAAATCTTTTGTTGTTGTAATAACTGTTTGCAATTTCATTCATAAGGTTTTTATCCTCAGGCTTATAGCTTAAAGCTTTGGCAAAGGCAACATATGCCCTGTCAAGTTCTGCATCAGCTTTTGCAATAGCTATATCAAGATTGGCGATCTTTGCATTTAGATCATCAGTTACGGGCTTTGTTTTAGCCTTTTCAAGCTGAACTTTAAGTGAATTCATTTCCTCAACCATTTTGGGATATCCGAGGTTCTTCTTGGCAAGTATCCTGGCCAGATAAAGGTAGTCTTTCTGAATAATTCGTTCCGGTGCAACAGTTTTAAAAAGTGTCTCCATATAAGCCAATGCTTTATCATAATCCGGAGGATTCTTCTCGTAACATGAATAGCCAGCAACGCGGTTCATATATGTCTTTGACTGGTCAACTGCAAAAATTTCTGCAACGTTAGTAATAACTCCATCATAATCTTTTGCATAGAACAACGCATTCACATATCTGATCTTAGCAGGAATGTTACCCGCAGTTAACTCAAGATACTTCTTGAAATTCTCCTTGGATTGATCGTATCTTCCTGCTGAAAGATAAACCTGTCCGAGTTCCCGGTAGGCAGGGGCATAGTTTTCATTAAGTCTGATAGCATCTTCGAAATTCGATATCGCAGACTGAAGTGCACGTCCCTTGACATATACGTTTCCAATTTTCATTGCTGCAGTTGAAGACTGAGGATCAGCGAACTGGGCCTGATTGTAAAATGTTATAGCCTTTGAGCCGTCATTTAACAGTAGGTAAATGTCTCCTGCAATCAGATAGACATCTCTGTTCTTATTATCAATCTTTATGGCTTCCCTGATGAGTGGAATTGCTGCAGCTGTGTCAACAGTAGCATCCTTAATATATGATTCTGCAATTTTTGCAAGGATATATGCATAGTCTTTGGCAGGTGGTGATATCTTCTTAATATTCTTGTAGGGCAGGAGGAAGCTTTTTGCTTTTGCACGCATTTCGGTGGCTGTCTTGTTATCACCCAGCAGAAATGCAACTTTTGCGAGTCCTATATAATTAAGAGGATCATTTGCATTTGCAGTAACTCCTTTCTGATATATTTCCTTTGCAGCGGTGGCTGATATAGTAAGTGAGTTTGAAATGGTATCTGCATAGTAGTCAGCAAGATAGTTCTCTCCCAGATAAAAATAATTATTGCTGTTGACAGGCTCTTTCTGAATAAGCTCCTTTAACATCGCTTCTGCTTTGTCGTACTGCTCACTTCTGGTCAGAAGCCGGGCAGAATTCAGGTCCTGAGCCTGACTGCTAATCGCAAAAACTGTCAACATTACCGCCAGCAATGCTGCTGGTCTTAAAATTAAACGTTTCATAGCTATCGAATTTGTTGTCAATTATAATGTAAAAATTTTATTTAATCAATCTATCACTCATTATTTCCGTCTTCCGTCTTCCGTCTTCCGTCTTCCGTCTTCCGTCTTCCGTCTTCCGTCTTCCGTCTTCCGTCTTCCGTCTATTTCTTCATCTGTACCAGTCTTATAGGCATGGTAGCCGGCACCAGACCTGATTTAAGTACAATCCTTTGTCCCTGCTCGGCACAAATCCAGTTAACAAATCCGGAACCAAGTCCCGGGAACGTTTCCCTCGAAATAACATATACCTCCCTGACAAAAGGATAAGATTTGTCATATATAAATCCCTGTTGGGGGCGGTAAAAGGAACCATCATTTACGTATTGCCGGGAAATTGCTAATGTATTTATCTTATTAGTGAAACTAAGACTGAGTGAATCATCCTTATCACTTATCCAGTTTACGCTGACAATCCCTATTGCATCAGGATTTCTTGAAACAAAATTTATTACTTCAGGATTACTTCTGACAGCGAAGAAATTTCCTTTGAGTGAGTCCTTGATTCCGAATAATTCTTTGAAATATCTTATATTGCCCGACTTATTATTGTCAAAGATAACCCTGATTGTTCCCAGATTTGATTTTGTATCGATATCTTTCCATGTCTTTACGTTTCCCAGAAAAATGTCTCTGACACTATTAAAAGTTAATAAAGTGTCTTTGTTTTCTTTATGGGTAACCAGAGCCAGGGCATCATAAGCAAAAGTAGTGGTTCGTGCAACTATAAGGGTATCCCTTAGATATTGAATCTGGTAGTCTGTCAGCTTCTTGCTGGTTATTATAACCTGTACCGAATCATTCATGAAGTCACTTATCACATCATACTCAGGTTTATATTGAGGTGTGATGAAAGCATTCTCGTAGAGATGAGTGAAAGTAAAAACTTCGGTTTCAATTATAGGTTGAAAGGATTCGTCCGCCGAGATGGTTATTTTTCCACGTGTGGGTGTCTCATTGGTCCCTGTTTTTCCCATCTGACCACAGGCTGCAAAAATAAGAAGTAATCCTAAAATAGAATATTGCATTAACCTGGGGAAAAAATTAAATTTATTACTGTCCACTGTATTATAGATTGTGATACTTCTGATCCGGCACGCAATAATAATAAATTTTTGAATAACTGATACTCTGTTCATATTCTTAAAATTTGTCAAGGTTTACTTTTTTTAAATATACCCCTGCAAAGTGTATGCCAACTCAGGCCTGACAAATCATAATCTGGTTCCTCAG
>JANNKF010000190.1:0-3802 GCA_031396165.1 Bacteroidales bacterium
CCTTAGGTTGACGGCTATGGGGAAGGGGGATGAGGTCATTTTTCCAGGAATTCAATCGCGTATTTCAATGTTGTGTCGATATCCTCCCATATCGGATAGAAACCTTTATTATCCAGAATATTACGGGCAATATAGGCTTTAATTTGGGTGTGAATGATTTTTCCTGAAGTTTTTAATCCTTCGGCATCTTTTTTAATTCCGTTGCCTGAAGCAAACTGTACAAACTGGTCGAGGAGTGCCTGTTTGTCAAGGAATTTAACCATTTCGCCTGCCTCCGTATACTTTTTCAGAAGCTCCCTGTTTTTCTCGGTATAGTTGAGTGAAAACCTGTAAATCTGAGATCTTACTTTCATGAAATATGGAGAAACCCCTGTGGTATCTACCGGGACAAAATTATCCGGCATAATTCCTCCACCGCCATAGACGGTCCTGCCGCCAAGGGTGGTAAACTTAAGCGAATCTGAAAAATGTATACTGTCTGATACTTCAAATTCCCCATGGATATATCTGTCATTCAGATCGTCATAATATTTTTCATAACCGTCGGAATATGGTTTTTGAATTGACCTTCCGGATGGAGTATAATACCGGGCAATCGTAAGACGCATTCCTGATCCGTCGGAAAAAGATACCGGTTCCTGAACAAGTCCTTTTCCAAATGACCGGCGGCCGATAATGGTTCCGCGGTCATTATCCTGTATAGCTCCGGCAAGAATCTCACTTGCTGAAGCGCTCCATTCGTCAATGAGAACAACAAGGTCGCCAGTTTCGAATTCCCCTTTCCCTGTTGCCCTTGCTTCGCTCCGTGGCTGGGAACGGCCTTTCGTATATACAATTAACTGGTCCTTTTTAAGGAACTGGTTTGCTATCTGAATTGCTGCTTCCATTATTCCACCTGAATTTCCTCTCAGATCGAGAATAAGGCTGGTCATACCCTGGCTCTTCAGTTCCTGCAATCCCTTCATAAATTCATCATAGGTTGTCATGGCGAAAGTGTTGATCCTTATATATCCGATAGTGTTATTTACCATATAATCAACATCAACGCTATACATTGGTATTTTATCGCGCGTAATCTCGAATGGTAACAGTTCCTTATTGCCATTTCTGAGGATTTTTACTTTGACAACCGTACCTCTCGGCCCTTTTAACAGGCCCATGACTTTTTCATCGCTGATTTGCTTTCCGGCAACAAGGGAATCATTCACATAAAGAATCTTGTCTCCTGCCTGGAGCCCGAGTTTTTCGGAGGGTCCTCCCGGAATGGTGCTGATTACAAGGATCGTATCGGTTAACATATTGAACGAAATGCCTATCCCGTCGAAGTTACCCTGAAGCGGTTCATTTGCTCGTGCAAGATCTTTTGCAGGAATATAAATTGAATGAGGATCAAGTTTTTTAAGTATCGCCGGAATTGCTGCATCAACGAGTGCATTCCGGTTAACTGAGTCAACATAGTTCGATTCAACAATATTCAGGATGCTGTTAAGCTTATCATTCCGCGACCTGATATTCGAGTTTTTGGGTTGTTCGTCCTGACCCGGCAAGTATCTTCCTATCAACACACCGATAGCAAGTGAAACACCAAGCAACAATGGCAGAAGTATACTTTTTTTTGAATTATTGTAGTTCATAAATATCTTTTTCGGGATCAATATATACTAGTTCTATTCCGGCTCTTTTTAACAGTTCGAGCCCATCTGTTTTGTGATAACGGTTGCAAAAAACAACCCGTTTTATGCCTGACTGGATTATAAGCTTTGAACACTCCATACATGGTGAAGTCGTTACATATAGAGTCGAGTCATCGCTGGAATTATTCGATTTGGCTACTTTCGTAATTGCATTGGCTTCAGCATGAAGAACATAAGGTTTGGTGATATTGTTTTCGTCCTCACAAACATTTTCAAATCCTGAAGGAGTTCCGTTATAGCCGTCTGAAATGATCATCTTCCCTTTCACAATGAGGGCCCCTACCTGCCTTCTCTGGCAATACGAATTCCGGGCCCATATCAGCGCCATTTCAAGATACCGTCTGTCGAAAGCAATCTGTTTATCTCCATACGGTCTTATCAGTTCTTTTTCCGGCATTTACACTTGCTTTTTCATGTTTATTAAAAGTTTACAAAGATAGTTATAAATCTTAAGATATTCCTATAAAGTCTATTGTCATGCAGTCAATTATCATGCAGTCCTGCAGTCTTGCGGTCGACATTACCTCTTATGCCCTTTTTCGGTTAATAACATTTTCACTTATCAACTGTTTTATATAAATTCATAAATTATTTTTGCACGGGGAAGTTCACATGGTATGAAATTTGAGCTATTCTATTGATAATTCCGGATTACGAAATCTGAACTCAGGATAATATGAAGAAAAAGATAATATTGTTTATTGCTCTGTCGCTTGTTTTTACTGGTTTGTCAGGCCAGGGAAAGCTCATAGATAAAAGAGATGGAAATGTGTATAAGACGGTTACCTTCGGAGAAGTAACCTGGATGACCGAAAACCTCAGGTATAAAACTATTGAAGGTGCATTCTTTTTTGACAATAATGCCAACAATAGTGCGGGTTATGGGGTTTTATACGAATGGAAAGCTGCACAGGAGGCTTGTCCTGCAGGATGGCATCTGCCTGCCGGCAAGGAATACCATACTCTGTTCAACCATTACGAACATATGGAATCGTGGGGTAAAAATAGCCTGGATCCCGATGCATTCAATATTCAACTGGGGGGAATGCAGGATTATGAGGGAACTTTTTCAGAAATGGATGAGAGCGGATATTACTGGACATCAACAGAATATGATACAAAAAACGCAGAATATTTCACCTACCTTATAATTGAGGAAAAAGCAGTGATAGATATTTCGAGAAAGGAAGATATAGCAGATATTCATGGTACTGAAAAGTCGAACAGGTATTCTGTACGATGTGTAAAGAACTAAGATGACATTTGCTGACAGGATCATTTCGTTTTATAAAGAAATTGACTATCCGGGTTCATTACCTGATGGGATTTCGATAATGAATCCGTTTAAAGAGAATCCTCATATTTTAACGGTTATTTCGGAATTCTACCATAAATTTTATAATGATATTGGTCCGCGCCATCTCATACTTGGGATCAATCCGGGAAGACATGGGGCAGGGGTTACCGGAATTCCCTTTACAGATACAAAGAGACTTCAGGAAAAATGCGGGCTGACAATTGCCGGCTTGCAGACTTTCGAAACCTCATCGGTATTTGTATATGAGATGATTGAGGCTTTCGGAGGCATAAACAAATTCTATGGTAGTTTCTATATAAGTTCGGTATCTCCTTTGGGTTTTATTTCCACAGGAAAGAATGGTAATGAGGTAAACTATAATTATTACGACAGCAAAAAACTAACGGATGCTGTATATGATTTTATGGTATCTTCAGTTGAGAAACAGCTTGGATTTGGTATTGAAAGGGATGTCTGTTTTTGCCTCGGAACAGGAAAGAACTTCAGGTTTATTAATGAACTAAATGAAAAGAAAAAGTACTTCAGCAGAATAGTCCCTCTGGAACATCCAAGGTATATTATGCAATACAAATCCAGACAAAAGCAGCAATATATTTCCAAGTATATTGAAGCACTCTCAAAGCCCTGAGTTCGAGTTATATAAAATTCAATTTTCAGATCCTGTTTTATTTTTTGTCAAGGTTCATGTATGAATAATAAAATATTTTATACATTTGTTTCGTAATTAGGCGAAACACTAAATGATATGATAGTAAAAGATAAATATTATTCTTTCACTCAGGAAAAAACA
>JANNKF010000086.1:0-8041 GCA_031396165.1 Bacteroidales bacterium
CCGGTCTTCCACCCAGAAAATAAAACCACAAAAAACGTAGAAACGCGATGCATCGCGTTTCTACGTTTTTTGTGGTTTTATTTTCTGGGTGGAAGACCGGGTTCGAACCGGCGACCTTCGGAACCACAATCCGACGTTCTAACCAACTGAACTACATCCACCATTTCAGGAGTGCAAAATAAGTCCAAAATTTCTATTTCACAAAATTTAAATTTTATTTTCTCTTCGCATTGTCAATTACTATCTTTGGGAGGTTCAAAAAAATATGAACCTCACCGGGCAATTTATTATAATAAACGGTGTTTACTTTGAGAATTACTTCGTACTAATCCGGGTTTGAAAAGACTTAAATTTATAGATAACATTTCGGGGCTGCAACTATATCAGTTGATGAAGCCTGTTATCTTCCTCATTATAAGCATAGTATTCACAAAGAGCCGGCTTACCCGCGCCGATATTGGTCAATGGGAGATGTTCATGTTCATTGCCGGTCTGATGACATTTTTCTGGGTAACAGGAATAATTCAGTCGCTTCTGCCACTTTATCACAGGAACAAAACCTATCGCAAACTTGGTGATAATGGAACCGACAAATCACCCGAGATCTTTAATGCATTTCTTCTATTGTGCTTTTTCAGCCTCTTGTTTTTTGCTCTCGGGCACTCGCTTAAAAATAATTTTTCAGTATTCCGTATTTCTGGTAATGTTCCCTATATCAACCTGTTGCTTCTTTATATTCTTCTTAATAGTCCTGTTCAGATCATTGAATACATATACCTGCTTAATAACAGGGCCTACCGTATTTTCCAATATGGCGCATACACTTTTACAGCCCAGCTGGTTTTTATCATCACTCCGTTAATTTTAGAAAAAGATATTATCTGGTCGATTTACGGCTTGCTTGCGATTACGGTAATCAGATGGGTCTGGCTGATTGTTTTGCTGCGGAGATACACCGAAATGCGGGTTTCAGTTGAATTCATGAAGGAACATCTCTATCTCGCAACTCCATTGATACTAACCACACTTATAAGCGGATCGGCACAATATACAGATGGAGTAATTGTTTCCGTTGTCTACCGCGATCCTGATCAGTTTGCATTGTTCCGGTATGGGGCAAAGGAATTTCCGTTGGTTCTTATGCTTGCAAACGGACTCTCCAATGCAATGCTTCCCGAGTTTTCGACGCGTGAAAGAATGAAAGAATCGCTCGCAAAAATCAGAGTCAAATCCAAACGTCTGATGCACATTCTCTTTCCTTCAGCAATATTGATGATGATCTTTGCCAGATGGATTTATCCGCGTATGTTTAACGCTGAATTTCATAAGAGTACTGACGTCTTTCTAATCTATTCATTGTTGATAATTCCAAGGCTTGTTTTCCCTCAGACTGTCATTGTCGGAAGGAAAAAAACTCATATTACACTCTTTGCCGCCATCATCGAGATTGCTATTAATATTCCATTAAGCCTGCTCATGATAAAATGGGGGTACAACCTTCAGGGTGTGGCACTTTCAACTTTCATTGTCTATGTAATAAGTAAAGTTTTTCTGGTTGGATATCTGTGGTTTAAGATGAAAATTAAACCCTCAGAATATATTCCACTCAGACTATATGCATTTTATTCTGCCCTGATAGCAGTAGTTTTTATCCTAATCGATCACAGGATAATCGATATAAGTTAATCAGGCTACAGGCTACAGGCATCAGGCACCAGGCATAAGGCGTCAGGAAAAAAAGCATTATTTATTAAATGCAATTAGCAACTTAGAAACTCTACGTTTCTTCCTTTCTCCCTGTCTCCTTCTCCCCCTTTCTCCTTTTCTCCCCCTCAGATTTGTCTCCCGTCTTCGGACTTCTGACTTCTGACATCCTTTTCAAAATTCTGCTATATTTGTGAACGGATAAAATAAATGCACGAATCCAAATGCAGATAATTGAGGTCAAATCGAAACATCACAAAAAGGAATTCCTTGATTTTCCTAAAAGACTATATAAAAAGGATCCATTTTGGGTATGCCAGCTCGATACCGTGCTGGAATCTGTATTTGATCCCTCGAGAAATTACTCCTTTAGTCATGGTGTTGCTGTCAGGTGGATCCTGAAGGACGATCATGACCAAACAATTGGCAGGATAGCGGCTTTCATCGACAGGGTAAGATCTTCTGCCAACAGTCAGCCGACTGGTGGAATCGGATTCTTTGAAGTGACGGAAGACAGGAATGCTGCTTTTGTTTTGTTCGATACTGCGAGGGATTGGCTCACAAAGCTTGGTATGGAAGCAATGGACGGACCCGTTAATTTCGGTGAGAACGATAATAACTGGGGACTCCTGGTTGACGGTTTCATGCAACAGGGATTCGGAATGCCATATCACAAGAAATATTACCGTGCATTTTTTGAAGAGTACGGATTCAAAAACTACTTTGAACAATATTCATATCACAGAGATATAAGAAACGCTGGAAATGAGATTGTTGAGTTCCCTGCACGAATAATGAAAATTGCCGAGTGGCTCTCAAAACGCCCGGGTTATTCATTCCGGCATTTTGAATTCAGCAACAAGGAGAAGTATGTAAATGATATCGTTGAGATTTACAATTCAACATGGTCCGTTTTCAAAGAGGATTTCACACCTCTCGATCCTGCATTTCTTGAAGAGTCAATAAAAAAGGCAAAATATTTTATTGATGAAGACCTCATCTGGTTTGCCTACCTGAATGACAAGCCTATAGCATTCTTCATCCTTTTTCCCGATCTGAATCAGATCCTGAAATACTTTAAAGGGAGCCTTAATCCGTGGAATCTGCTGAGGTTCCTTTATTTCAAAGTGACCCATAAAGTCACCAGAATGAGGGCGATTGTAGGAGGTGTTCACCCAACCCACCAGAACAGCGGAGTAGAATCTGCAATTTTTCTGCAGCTCTACGGTGAATTTAAGAAAAAACCCTGGTTCAGGGAACTGGAACTATCTTGGGTTGGCGATTACAATCCAAAAATGATCGCTATTTACGAAGCGCTCGGAGCTAAAAAGGCAAAAACACATATAACGTACAGGTATTTAATTAATAAGGAGCTTACTTTTATAAGATACAAAGATGAAATGGCTGAAAACCAGGGACTTAATCTGGGGAGGCAACATATTAAGCAATAAATTCATTTTTATTATTGTATTTTGAATAATGTTAATTAATTTTGCAAACCCTAATTGGAGGGAATTTTATACAGGTTTTAAAGGATATAAAAATATAGAGCAATGAAAAATGGAATTCATCCGGGCAATTACAGGTTTGTAGTATTTCAGGATATGTCGAACGGAATAGCATTTCTGACCAAGTCAACTGCACCTTCAAAAGAGAACTTTAAATGGGAAGACGGGAAAGAGTATCCTCTGATTAAACTTGAGATTTCGAATACCTCACATCCTTTCTATACCGGTAAAATGAAACTGGTTGATACAGCAGGAAGGGTCGATAAATTCAATACCCGTTACAAAGATCATGTAGGTAAAAAGAAATAGATTTCAGAAAATATTTGTACGGACATGCCACGGTATGTCCTTTTTTTTGTTATATATATCTGTGGCACAATCATTGCAATACCCTCTTTCTGAAGAGTTGTAAAAATTATATGTAATTTTGGCATTAATCCGTTTTGTTAACCCCATAGGAGTGTTAAATCGGTAGAATAAAGGATTTTTGCTTATTTATGGTAAATAAGTCCATCTCTCCCCGGGAGAGGGATTTAGGGTGAAGTAAAACAAGAGTCGGAGTGGGTAAAAACTACGATAGCATAAATATAATTAAGGTTAGGAGTGTAGGATTAAATGGAAAGAAAATTCAGGAAACCAGTACATGAGATATTACTCCCGGACATCCTTGATGGTGACGGAGATATAATTCCTATAATTGCCGATGGTGATGATGGTGAACTGGAAGATGTTGATGTACCGGATGCAATACCTATCCTTTCTCTCAGGAATACAGTTCTTTTTCCGGGTGTTGTTCTTCCGATCTCAATCGGAAGACCCCGTTCTATCCAGCTCATAAAGGATGCTTACCGGAATGATAAAATAGTCGGAACTGTTGCGCAGAAGGACCCTGAAATTGAAAATCCGGAGTTTAAGGATCTTCATTCAGTAGGCACTATCGGACAGATTGTCAAACTTCTGGAAATGCCCGACGGGTCAACAACTGCCATTATTCAGGGAAGGAAAAGGATGGTTCTTCAGGACCTTATCTCCGACGATCCATATTTTATTGCCAGAGTGAAAACCCTGCCCGAGTCAAGACCGGAATTGATAAGCAAAGATTTTGATGCAATAGTCGGATCACTTAAGGATCTGTCACTGAAGATCATTAAGATTAATCCGAATATTAGTCCTGAAGCTTCTTTTGCAATTAAGAATATCGAAAACAATACATACCTTATTAACTTCATCTGTTCAAATACAGACATTAAAGTTCAGGATAAGCAGAAGTTGCTGGAAATGAACAGTTTGCGCGACAGAGGCTTTATGCTGCTTGAGTTTCTGGTACAGGAGATTCAGGTACTTGAGCTGAAAAATGAACTGCAATCGAAGGTTAAGAGCGATCTCGATCAGCAACAAAGAGAGTTCCTTTTGCACCAGCAGATGAAGACTATTCAGAATGAACTTGGGGGTAATCCTGTCGAAAAGGAAATTGATGAATACAGAAAAAAGGCTGAAACCAAAAGCTGGAATGAAGATGTAAGGAAAGTATTCGATAAGGAACTGGATAAACTGCATCGTCTCAATCCTGCCGCAGCCGAGTACTCTGTGCAGGTAAACTACATTCAGACTCTGCTCGATCTTCCCTGGAACTTATATTCACAGGACAATCTGGATCTAAAAAATGCCAGGAAAGTTCTTGATGAAGATCACTTTGGTCTCGAAGAGGTAAAGGAAAGAATCCTTGAACACCTGGCAGTTTTAAAACTAAAGGGCGATCTCAAATCACCTATTCTCTGTCTTTACGGACCTCCCGGGGTGGGAAAAACATCTCTTGGCAGATCGGTAGCGAAAGCTCTCAACAGAAAGTATGTCAGAATGTCATTAGGCGGCTTGCACGATGAGGCAGAAATAAGGGGACACAGGAAAACTTATATAGGGGCAATGCCGGGAAGAATAATACAGAACATTAAAAGAGCAGGTACTTCCAATCCAGTTTTCATCCTTGATGAAATAGATAAAGTGGGACAGGATTTCAGGGGCGATCCGTCCTCCGCTCTTCTCGAAGTTCTTGATCCTGAACAGAACAGCACCTTTTTCGACAATTTCCTCGAAATGGAGTACGACCTGTCGAAGGTATTGTTTTTAGCCACCGCCAATAATCTGGCAGCTATAAATCCTGCACTAAGAGACAGGATGGAACTGATTGAAATTACTGGTTATCTCGTTGAAGAAAAACTTGAAATTGCCAGGCGGCATCTCTTCCCAAAACAGCTTGAAAATCACGGAGTAAAGGCTAATCAGATTACCCTCGATAAGAAGGTGATGGAAATGGTTATTGAAAAATACACAAGGGAATCAGGAGTAAGGGAACTGGATAAAAAACTGGCAAAGATTGTGAGGGTTACTGCCAAAAATATTGCATCCGAAACAGAATACGATAAGGTGCTTACTACTAAAACTTTGAGCGAGGTACTGGGTCCTCCAAAATATACCAGGGACCTGTATGCAGGAAATGAACAGGCCGGTGTTGTTACCGGGTTAGCATGGACAGCCGCTGGCGGAGAAATTCTGTTTATCGAAACAAGTCTCAGCAGGGGCACGGGTAAACTTACTCTCACAGGAAATCTTGGAGAAGTAATGAAAGAATCTGCAGTAATTGCGCTCGAGTATCTTAAATCAAATGCTGAACTTCTTGATATTCCCGATAATTTTTCAGAGAAATGGAATATTCATATCCATGTACCCGAAGGTGCAATTCCCAAAGACGGACCATCTGCCGGAGTTACTATGGCTACTTCAATTGCGTCTGCTTTCACCCAGAGAAAAGTGAAGAAATATCTTGCGATGACCGGTGAAATAACTCTGAGGGGGAAGGTACTGCCGGTAGGAGGTATAAAAGAAAAGATTCTGGCAGCAAAAAGGGCCAGCATTAAAGAGATAATTGTTTCGGAGGATAACAGGAAAGATGTTGAAAACATCAAGGAAGTGTATATCAAGGGATTGAAATTTCATTATGTTGAGTCAATTATGGGTGTTCTGGAACTCGCCCTGCTTAAACAAAAAGTAAAGAACCCTAAAAAAATATCATTTGAATGAAGAAAATTGCTGTTTTCCCCGGATCTTTTGATCCGTTTACTATCGGTCATGAAGCAATAGTCAGAAGAGCTTTAAACCTGTTTGATGAAATAGTAATTGCAGTTGGTTCCAATAACCTGAAAAAGAGCTATTATCCGCTAGAGACTAGGAAAGATATGATTAGTAAGGTCTTTAAAAATGAGTCTGGTATTAAAGTGGAACATTACGAAGGTCTCACAGTGGATTTTTGCCGGAAAGTGGGAGCCGGTTTCCTTCTTAGAGGTTTAAGAACTTCTGCGGATTTTGAATTTGAAAGAGCTATCGGACAGGTGAATAAAACAATTTCCCCGGCTATTGAATCTGTTTTTCTACTCACTGCTCCTGAACATTCCTTCATTAATTCCACAATTGTCCGTGATATTATAAGAAATGGTGGCGACGCCGCGAAGTTTGTTCCATCGGCTGTAAATCTAAAGGATTACAAAGGGAGCGAAGAATAATAAAAACTACCTTAAAACAGAGTCGTTGATCATATCCATCAACGATAACCAGGCATTGCTTTTAAGTACATTAAGTTCGTCGGGAAACAACCATTCCACCTTTGTTATACCCTCATCCAGCTGTGGATTAGTAATCATCTCCCCTTCATATTTCATCAGAAACCAGCTCGTTTTTTTAAGATATGAAATACCTTCCCAGCTATAGGTATGATAACTTGGTGTTATTGGTTTAACAATAACATGTCCGGTAATGCCGCACTCCTCACTTACTTCCCTTATCGCACACATTTCAGGCTGCTCATCCTGCTCGATATGCCCTTTGGGAAGATCAAGCTTTCCTTTCTTCTCAATAAAGAGGTATCTTCCCGATGTATGTTTCACCAGTCCTCCGGCAGCTCCTACTTCAGTGAAATAGATCCTGAACATCTTCCATATGTGTTGTATGTCGGGTCCAAATACATTGATTGCGCTGAGGTTCTTATCTGTCTGGAAATCAGATATTAATCTATAAAGTTCACTTGTGGCATTGAATTTATGGAATAAGCCGTATTTTTGTAACCGGTCAGGTTCAGGGCTTATAGTTATGAATCTGTTTTCGAAATGGACTTTATACATATTCATATGGAGAATTGTGCAAAAAAGACTGCTGAATATCTTTTACAAATTAAAGCAATTAAATTGCAACCATCAAATCCGTTTACATGGGCCTCAGGATGGAAATCTCCCATTTATTGCGATAACAGGAAAACACTTTCATTCCCTGAGGTAAGGTCATTTATCCGTGATTCTTTCGCGGAAATGATTAAAGATCTATATCCGGGTGCTGAACTGATTGCCGGAGTGGCTACGGGTGCAATTGCACATGGGGCTCTTGCTGCCGACAAAATGGGATTACCATTTATTTACGTCCGATCAGGTGCGAAAGAACACGGACTTGGAAATCAGATAGAAGGGTTTTACAAGCCTGGTCAGAAAGTTGTAGTGGTTGAAGATCTTATCTCAACAGGGGGCAGCAGTCTCAGCTCTGTAAAAGCACTCAGGGAAGCCGGCTGTGAGGTGCTTGGGATGGTAGCAATTTTCACATATGAATTTAAAAAAGCAGCTGATGGATTTACTGCAGAGAATTGTAAGCTGAATACATTGAGTAATTATACCGCTCTTATTGATACTGCTGTAAAAACAGGATATATTGGTGAAGCTGAGGTTGAAACACTTAAGAAGTGGAGAGTTGATCCTTCGGTGTGGGGATAGGCCTCACCCCAACCCCTCTCC
>JANNKF010000227.1:0-1552 GCA_031396165.1 Bacteroidales bacterium
TATATTTGTTGCTAATATTTAAGTATAATTAAAGTAGGCTGTATGACTAAATCAGAATTAGGCCAGAGAATTAAGGACAGAAGAAAGACTATGTCAATGCCTCAAATCCAGCTCGCTGAGTATACAGGATTGTCGGTTGTCACTTTGTCGCAGATAGAGAGAGGAAAGGCTAATCCATCATTTGAGACTCTTAATGAGATTTTTCATTTTCTGAATCTGGAACTTCTGATAGTAGTAAAAAACCTGTAAATGAAGTTAAAAGTAATTTATAAAACGAGTCACCTTGCAGGTATACTCTGGAGAGATGAATCGGGGTATCATTTTGAGTATGAGCACGATTTCATATCGAACGAAAGCACTTTCCCTATTTCTGTAAATATGCCCAAATCCCAAAAAAGATATAACTCTGACAGGCTATTTCCGAATTTTCAATCAATGCTGAGTGAAGGATTTAACCGTGAACTACAGTGCAGGGCATTGGGCATTGATCTTAACGATGAATGGAGCCTGCTTATGCATACATGTGAGAAAGACACAATAGGTGCAATAACAATTGAAAAATCAGAGGAATAATGGCCAATTGTAATGGGTGTTTAAAGGAGAATATTAATGGTTTTTGTTCCGCATGTGAAACAAGATTATTTGACAGATCCAAAGTTCCATGCCAACTTGATTTTAACTGGAATGATATTCAGGATAGAATTCTTGGACAACCTTCCGGATTCAGCATTTCAGGTGTACAACCTAAAGGTTTTATCGGAAGAAATAAGAATAACCTTTCAGCTCCGAACAGGGATGTTGAATCAATGTTCATTATAAAACCATTCCTGGATTCAAGGAGATCATTGTACACTGATTCCCCAGCAAATGAGCATTTAACAATGACTATGGCTGCCCGATTATTCAATATCCCAACAGCAAAATGCGGATTTGTGAGATTCGCTAACGGGGAACCGGCTTACCTTACAAAAAGATTTGACAGGGATAAAGAGGGCAATAGGCTTCGTCAGGAAGATTTTGTATCAGTTTTGAGTGTTACTCCGGACGCTAACGACCATGGACTTTATAAGTACAATTCATTCACTTATGAAGATGTTGGAATGAGGCTTAATCCTACTGATCAGATAAGATTCATCAGAATTCTTGTCTTTAATTTTCTTTCCGGAAACGGTGATGTCCATCTGAAAAACCTTTCACTTTTAGAATCTGCAGAAGGTGATATGCTATTATCTCCTTCTTACGATTTGATGAACACAAAGCTTCACATCAACGATGCTAAAATTGCAATGAACCTGTTTAAAGAGATGGAGAGAACAAAACAAAACTTATTGAATGCCTCATACAATTATACAATCAGTGACTTTCTGGAATTAGGGAGACGAATAGGAGTACCAGACAGAATATTACAATTAATTGCGAAAGAATTTCGGGGAGTTAAAAACGAGATGTTATTGTTTGTTGAGAAATCTTTTCTTTCTGAAGAGGGTAAAAAAAGGTACAAAGAAGTTTTAGGGCAACAACATGACCAATTATTTGCAAATCTCTGAAGTTC
>JANNKF010000234.1:0-8439 GCA_031396165.1 Bacteroidales bacterium
GAAATTGATTTCAGATTTCAATATAAACTCGATTATTTTGACATTTGTTTTATTCAAAACAAATAAAAGTGTATAAATTTGTTTAATGATTCCCTTCGGAGTTGTGGACAGTAATAAAGAACAAAATTTGAACTATATTTAAAACTAAACTAAGAGTTATGAGAAAACTGCTTTTATTGATTTTTGTATTCTGTGGTTTTTTGCTTTCGGTTGCGGCGCAGCAGAAGACTATTACGGGTACGGTAACAGGGGCTGAGGACAACGAGCCTGTAATTGGGGTTACAGTTCTGATCAAAGGAACTGCAACAGGTGCAGTAACGGATCTGGATGGCAAATACCAGATTTCGGTTACTGTCGGTGCAACCCTTGAATTCAGATTTGTGGGTATGAAAACCACTGAAGTTGTGGTTGGTACTGCAAATGTTTATAATGTTGGTCTTGAGTATGATTTAATCGGAGTGGATGAGGTAGTAGTAGTAGGATATGGTACTCAGATTAAATCGAAGGTTACAGGGAGTATCGCCAGGGTTGACGGCAATATTCTTAAAAACGTACCAGTCGTCACTGTTGAACAGGCGCTTCAGGGCAAGACCGCAGGTGTATTCATCGAGTCGGTAAATGGTAAATCAACAGGTACAACCAATATGAGAATCCGTGGATCCTCTTCAATTACAGCTACTAATCAGCCTCTTTTCGTTGTTGACGGGATCCCTTTAACAACAGAGGCTTTGAACTTTTCGGGTGCTGTAATTAACCCTCTTACCTCGATAAATTTCAACGATGTTGAATCAATTGATATTCTTAAAGATGCAGCTTCTTCTGCTATTTATGGTTCACGAGGTGCCAACGGGGTTGTTCTAATTACAACAAAGAAAGGAATCAGCGGCGACACAAAGCTTAACTTTACTATTCAGTCTGGTATGAACCAGGCCTCCAGAAGAAGGGATTTTATGAACAGCGCTGAGTATATTTCCTATTTCAGGGAATCTGCAGTAAATGGCGATCTCACAGACGATGCGTACTATGGTGATCCTGTCGGGACTAACGATTACTGGAAGAATCATGTTGAGACCAGGCTAAAAAGATATTCGGGCTGGGCTGCAAACCTAGATGGCACAGGTAATTATATTGGTTCGAATGTAGATACAGACTGGCAGGATCAGGCATTTCAGACCGGAAAAATCTTCTCGGCAGACATGTCTGCACAGGGAGGGAATGAAAAACTAAAATACTTTACAAGCCTATCATATAACAATTCGGAAGGTATTCTTGTATCAAACGGTATTGAAAAGATCTCTGCCCGATTAAATGTGGACAATAAGATCAACAAGTTTATAGATATGGGATTTGCACTAAGTCTGAACCGTACCAGCATTGACCAGGTCTCGGCAGATAATGCATTCTCAACTCCTATGCAGCTTGTGGCTCTTTCACCAATAACTCCTGTCCGCGACCTTGATGGCAAACTGTATAATACTCCTACAACAACTTACTATAACGGTTTACTCGATGTGGAGTATGCCACAAGGGATATCATGGAATACAGAACTGTCGCAAACGGCTATCTGACAATAGGACTGTTCGATGGTCTGAAATGGAGAAATGAATTCGGATTTGATCTCTATAATCTTAAGGAGAACGGAAGATACGGGAACCTTACTGAATCGGGAACAGGAAGAAATGGTTATGGTTTTTTCAACTACGGACAAAACCAGAATGTTACAACCAAATCATACCTCGACTTACTTAAATCTTTCGGTGATGTTGGTGTCTCAGCAGTTCTGGGTACTGAGTTTCAATATACAACAGTTGATAATGCCCGTGCCGAAGGTGAGCAATTCCCTCTCGATGATCTGAAAACTCTTGCAAGCGCAGGTTTAATTACAGCAGGAACCTCTACACTTACGAAATATAGTTTTCTCTCTTATTTTTCGAGGGTGAACTTTGACTATAAAGCAAAATATCTCTTCACTGTTTCCGGACGTATTGACGGCTCTTCAAGGTTTGGTAAAAACAACAGATATGGTGTTTTTCCTGCCGCATCAGTAGGATGGGTTCTTACAAAGGAAGACTTCCTTTCGGCAAGCAATCTGATAAGCTTCCTCAAAATCAGAACCAGCTATGGTCTTACAGGCAATGCCGGGATCGGAAATTTCGGGCATCTCGGACTATACGGAACAGGCAGTTACAACAGTCTTTCGGGACTGTTACCTACTCAGATTCCAAACGCCGATCTTGGCTGGGAATCAACTCAACAACTCGATTTTGGGATTGATTATGGGCTCTTCAAAAACCGCATTTCAGGAGAAATAGATTATTATATTAAGCAAACAAACGATCTTCTGCTTAATGTTCCGGTTCCTGCAACCTCAGGCTATAATACACAAATTCAGAACATCGGATCGGTATCCAACAAGGGTTTTGAGTTCATCATAAACACAAATAATATCACGGGAAAATTTTCCTGGAACACCAGTTTCAACTTTTCATATAATAAAAATGAGGTTACAGACCTTGGCGGTCAGAAATCGATCGATAACGGTAGTGCCCGTTATATGAATATTGTTAAGGTTGGCGAACCAATCGGTGTTTTCTATGGTGCCGAATATGCCGGTGTCGATCCTGCAAATGGTGATGCACTATGGTATGTTAACACTCAGGATGCTGAGGGCAATGTCACTGATCATATTACAACTACAAATGATTTTACTGATGCTAACTTTATAGTTTTGGGAACCCCAACACCTGATCTGTTAGGTGCAATTACAAATACTCTTGGCTTTAAAGGAGTTGAACTTGCCTTTACTTTCCAGGGTGTTACCGGTAACAAGATTCATCTTATTGGCGACCAATGGATGGGGGCCAATGGAGTCTGGTATGATAACCAGCTGAAATCACAACTTGTAAGCTGGAAGCAACCCGGGGATCTTACAAATATTCCACAGGCAAGACTTGGCTGGGATAATGGTGACCAGAGCCGCAACAGCAGATATCTTTCAGACGGGTCGTATATAAAACTGCGCAGCCTGTCGCTGAGTTATGAGATGCCTAAAAACATCGTCAATAAAACAGGACTTGACCGGATAAGAATCTTTTTACAGGGACAAAACCTACTCACCTTCACGAAGTATGAAGGATGGGATCCTGAAGTATCAACCGATTTTCTTAATGACAATATTACTTCGGGATGTGACTTTTATTCTGCCCCGCAGCCAAGATCGATTGTCTTCGGTATAAATATCGGTATCTAAATCTTTAATATCAGAAAAAATGAATAGAAAAATTTCAATCATATCAATAGTTGCACTTCTTGGAATATTAGCAGGATGTGACAAATATCTTGATCTGGAGCCTTCTCAGAGTATAAGTGAGAATATTGCTCTGACATCGGATGAAAACGTAAAAAGTGTTCTTTTGGGTGCATATTCACAGTTCGATGATCCCGGAATTTATGGTGGAAACCTTCTGAGGAATGCTGAACTTCTGGGCGGAACAGGAGAGATCCAGTGGGTAGGCACATATATCGATCCAAGACAGATCTTTAACAAGACAATGATTGCCTCAAACTCCGAAGCTTATGTACATTGGAGAGACAGTTATGAAGTTATAAATGCGGTTAATAACGTACTTAGCGCACTCGCTGTAGTTAATGCTGATGACAGAGAGAGAATTGAGGGAGAATCATTATTCCTGCGTGGTCTTATGTATTTTGATCTGGTGAGGTTTTTCGCACAGCAGTATCAATTTGGTGCTGCAAACACACAATTAGGTGTGCCTCTGGTTCTTACACCCACTAAGGGTATCAACACCAGCAGTTTTGTGGGTAGGAATACAGTAGATGAAGTTTATAATCAGGTTATTGCAGATCTTACAGCGGCCATTGCCATGTTACCCTCCGATAATGACATCTACGCTTCGAGTGCTGCTGCCAATGCTTTGCTTGCAAGAGTGTACCTTCAGAAAGGCGACTATGCCAATGCCAGGGATGCTGCAAATGATGTTATTTCTACCGGAGACTACGCTCTTGAAAGTTCATATGCTGATGTTTTTAATAATGATAATAATACAGCTGAGGATATATTTGCTACACAGATCACACCACAGGACAGGTTAAGTTCCATGACTGAGTTTTTCTCTGTTCCTGAATATGGAGGACGTGATGGGGACATTGAAATTCTCGATGCTCATCTCAACCTTTACACAGCAGGCGATGAAAGAAGAGATCTCTTCTTTATTGGTAACGGAGCCTGGAGATCGGGTAAATGGAATAACCAGTATGGAGTAATAAATCTAATCCGTCTGGCAGAAATGTTCCTTATCAGAGCCGAGTGTAATATCAGATTATCAACCGCAATTGGAGCCACTCCGCTCTCAGACTATAACAGAATACATACCCGAGCCGGCCTTATTGCAGCAACATCTGTAACACTCGCGGATATTCTGCTGGAGAGAAGACTTGAACTCTCGTTTGAAGGACATAAGATACACGATGTGAAGCGATTGCACCTGAATGTAGGCTCACTGCCTTATAACGATAGTAAATTACTACTGCCAATACCCGAACGGGAGCTTGAGGCTAATCCCACACTGAAGACACAACAGAACGACGGATACTAATTTCAGATTTATTGAATATTGAAAATTGTAGGGTTATGCCATGGCATGACCCTCTTTTTTATGATAATTTTGCATTTAAGTTCCTGAAATCATTATAAATATTATATCTTTGCAGCCACATTTTTAAAAACAGGTTTAATAAATAAGCGTAAGAATTAATGGCAGTTAAAATCAGATTAGCTAGAAAAGGCCGCAAGAAGCTGGCCTTCTATCACATTGTGATAGCAGATAGCAGATCGCCACGTGATGGCAGATACATTGAAAAAATCGGATCGTACAATCCGATTACTAATCCGGCAACTATCGAACTTGATTTCGAGAAGGCGTTGGATTGGCTGCAAAATGGCGCATTACCTACAGATACATGTAGAGCTATCCTGTCTTATAAAGGTGTTCTAATGAAAAAACACCTGCTTGAAGGTGTTAAGAAAGGTGCATTCGATGAAGCTGAAGCTCTCAAAAGATTTGACGAGTGGACAAAGCTGAACGAGGCAAAAATTGAAGCCAAAAAATCTGGTCTTGAGAAGTCTCAGGATGATGAATTAGGCAAAAAACTCAAAGAAGAGAAGCGGATTAACGAAGTAAGAGTTGCAAAACTTGCTAAGAAAACTGCTGATCTTGCAGCTAAAGCAGCAGCCGGTGATAAAGCACTTGTTGCAGAAGTCTTGGGTGAAGAAGAAGTATCAGCAGAGGAACCGGTTCAGCCACCAGTTACCGATGAGACTTCATCAGAACCAGTTGCAGAAGATAAGCCTCAGGAGTAACTGAGGAGTCATAAGGATCAGCGATCCAATGGCTTACTACAGCGACATATTACTGGGACGAATAACAAAAATCAGCGGCTATGAGGGTGCCGTTGCAGTAAAGTTAGAAAGAACATTCACTGAAAATATACCCCGGTTGGAATCGGTTTTCCTTGAGATAGATGGGAAACCGGTTCCTTTTTTTATATCCGAATATGAATATTCCGGAGCTGATATTCTCAAACTTAAATTTGAAGGGTATGAGTCTATTGAAAAAGTTAGTGGATTTATCGGTTGCCGGGTTTTATTGACAACCGTCCCTGAAAAAAATAATTTTGGTGACGATTCAGTCAGCTTTACAGGCTATACGGTAATAAGTGTAGATAGTACACTTATTGGAACCATTTCTGATCTGTTAAAGAATCCGGGGCAATGGCTGCTTGTAGTAAAATCTGAAGAAAACAGGGAAATTCTGATCCCGCTTCATGAAGATTTTATAGTATCTATTGACCATGAAAAAAAGATCCTCGTTATGGATATACCGGATGGCCTTAAGGATTTGAATTGAAATAATCCTTGAATTTCGTGAATCACTAATAATTGATTAAAAAGAATTAAATGATTGAATTTGATTCAATTAATATATCAAAATAAGTGTGGGGGATCCTTCGCTGTCGCCCAAAAAACCACATGCTCAGTGTGTCATCCCGAGTGCCAACCAGGGATCTCCTCGTTGTTATTAAATATTTATTAGTGATCCCCGATGGCCTTATAGACTTGAATTGAAATAATCTTTTTCCCTTAATGCAGCTTTTTCATGAAACCCAAGTCTTTGGTTAGTATCGTAATATTTTACTAAAATCCAAGTTTATGAAAAAGAGTACAATTTTTACCGCATTAATTCTGACAATTGCGCTGACTTCAGGAGCTGTAATGCGTCAGTCGGTTGTAAAAGAAGACAGGAAACTTTCGGGGTTTACAAAAGTAAGTTTTGGCGTTTCCGGAAATATGTACATAAGTATTGGAAATGAATTTAAAGTAACTCTTGAAGGTGACGAGGATGATCTCGAGGATATTATAACTGAAGTATCGGCCGGCAGACTGGTAATTAAAAAGGAAAACTGGCGGATGAATTTCAATGAGAAGGTAATCGTCTATATCACAATGCCGGAACTGAAAGGTTTAGGTGTATCAGGCTCTGGAAGGGCAGAGGTTAAAGATGCTGTCAAAACTGAAGACCTTGGACTGAGTGTCAGCGGAAGTGGTAAACTGTATGCATCAGAAGTTGCTGTATCTGATCTTAATTGCAGTATTTCAGGTTCGGGTGATATTGTAATCGGTGGCGGTAACGTTTCAAGAGCTGACATTTCTGTAAGCGGATCGGGAAATTATGAAGGCGAATCAGCTAAACTTGAAACAGCGGACATTTCTATTTCAGGCAGTGGAAATTGTCTGGTAAATGTTACAAAATCTCTGAAAGCCGGTGTTTCCGGAAGTGGCAATGTGACTTACATTGGCAGTCCTAATGTTGATGCAAGGGTCTCCGGTTCGGGAAAAGTAAGATCGAGATAGACTATTTCCGTATAATCTTAATTGTACCGTTCAATTCTATCTTAATGACCGGGGAAGCGCTATGTTTCTGCCGGTCATCCTGACGGTACTTTACCACATAATCTGCTTTTTCAATAAGGTCCTGTTCTATTTCATTAAAATTGCCAGGAGATGTTTTCCCACTGAAATTTGCAGAGGTGGAGACAATTGGCTTTCGTAAACGATTGATAAGTTCATTACAGAAGTCATCCATACAAATCCTTATGCCTACTGATCCGTCAATTGCACAAATACCAGGGGCAAGGTTTTTACCACCCGGATAAATGATTGTTAGCGGAGTGTCTGAGACTGATGTAAGTTCAAATGCTATTTCCGGAACAACATTCACGTACCTGTCTATCATCTGTTCACTGTTTACAAGTATCAGAAGACTTTTGTCTGGTTCCCTTGATTTGATACTAAATATTTTTTCGACAGCAGATGCGTTGGTGGCATCACATCCTAATCCCCAGACCGTATCGGTTGGATATAGAATAACTCCGCCATTCCTGAGTACGTTCAGTGATTCTTTTATATCATCTGAGAAAATCATTCTGTTGTATTAGAGTGGAGCCTTGTTTTTGATCAGTTCCCTCAGCTTCCTGTACTTGTTAAAGCTTGATTTTGAATATAAGGAACAAATCAGGTAACCATTCCGTCCGTCAAGAAATCCGCCTTTAACAATGTATGATCTGAAGAATCCCCAAACCAGATGTATATATGGAGTGAAAAGGTTTGCTTTTTTTCCGGCTTTATAAAATTCCATGGCCCCGATTTCTGAATATTTATCCATTTTAGAGGCATGATCCTGATATGATATAAAAGGCCAGTGCAATAAATCACCTTTCAGTTTTCCGATTGTTGCCCCATTCGACATCATGAATTTCTCATGAACATTTAGTACTCCCCATTTACCATGATCGGTATAGAAGAGCCTTAGCTGCCTGTCGGGATACCATTCTGAAAATCTGATCCAGGTTCCACAATAATTATTTCGTCTGTTAACCTTGTAGGCATCAAAATCCCATTTGTCTTTAATTGCAAGAATTGATTCTCTCAGCGTGTCACTTAAGGCCTCATCAGCATCAAGGGAAAGTATATTCTTATGAGTAGCAAGCTTTAAAGCATAATTTTTCTGATCGCGGAAACCTTCAAAAGGATGCTTTATAAACCTTACATTATATTTTTTACATATCTCTTCGGTGGCATCGGTTGAATAAGAATCAACCACTACTATCTCATCGACTATACCATCTAAAGATGTCAGGCACTTATCAATAAACTTTTCCTCGTTATATGTTATAATAACAGCAGATATCTTAGGCATACATTGTAATTCGTTTTGACTCTAATCAAAATTAAATAAATTTTCTGCAAATAGACCGCATCAGGGGCAAGTATTTTGTAATTATTTAGTGATAAAAGTATAAGCAGGGTTATTTATTGTATGAACCTTCAAAAATCATACCACAAAAGCACAGTGTCATCC
>JANNKF010000235.1:0-1566 GCA_031396165.1 Bacteroidales bacterium
GGTTTTTGCCAAAGTTGGAAATAATGAAACCCAAAATCCGCGGCATGGCGCAGGCTTTCAAAGAAGCAAGCGGGCCGCATAAATGGGCCGGCATTTCTCCTGTAAATGGGAGGAGTGCCGGTTTGTGTTTTACAAAAAAGGAGATTCTCATGTCCAACCATTCGACACATTCCCCACGGTTCCCCATTGTTCGGCGGCTCTGGAAGCCCGCGGCTGTCACCGGCGCAGGCGGCACGGCCATCGTCATCTGGTTCGAAGAAATTGCGATCTTCGCGCAGGATATCCTGGCGTTGATCTTCCTGCCTATTTTGGCGGGAGCAGTCTACCTGCTGGATATTTTTATATTCAGATCCCGTATGCCTCGGCGCGAGGATCTGAACAAAGTCATTGATAAAGGAGCAAAGAAGTAATCTTATGCAAACAAAACCCTGGCATACCTTAACAGTTGATGAGGCATTTTTAGAACTAAAGAGTCAGCCCATTGGACTAAGTCAAATCGAAGTTGAAAAGCGAGTGCTCGAATACGGTCCCAATGAGCTGACGGCAACTCACCGTATTTCAGCATGGGAAATTTTGCTTGAGCAATTCAAGAATGTGCTGATCCTGATCCTGCTTGGCGCAACAGCTATTTCGCTGTTCCTCGGGCATGGAGTTGAGTCCATTGTCATTGCCGTGATCGTGCTGTTTGCGGTGGTGTTGGGATTTGTGCAGGAATACCGCGCGGAGCGGGCCATTGATGCCCTGCGCAAGATGGCGGCCCCCACAGCAACTGTTCTGCGCGATGGGGTGGAGATAAAAATCGCGGCAAGGGAACTGGTTCCGGGCGATGTGATTCTCCTGCATACCGGTGACCGCATTCCGGCAGATGCGCGCCTGCTTGAGTCGATCAACATGCAGCTGGAGGAGGCCGCGCTGACAGGCGAATCGGTGCCGGTGGAAAAGCATATACAGGCGCTCGCCAACGAGGATCTGCAAGTGGGTGACCGCAAAAATATGATCTACGCCGGGACGGCTGTCACCTACGGACGCGGACGTGCGCTAGTGGTAGCCACGGCCATGCAAACCGAATTTGGCAAGATCGCGCAATTACTGCAAACTGTCGAGACGGGTAAAACCCCGCTTCAACATAACCTGGATAAGGTCGGCTCTGTATTGGCGCGCGCGGCCCTGGTGGTCGTGGCGCTCATCGTTGCGGTGGGATTGTTCCGCGGGCAGCCTTTCATCGAAATGCTGATCTTTGGCATTGCGCTGGCGGTGGCCGTTGTCCCCGAGGCATTGCCAGCCGTGGTGACGATTTCACTGGCGATCGGTGTGCAGAAGATGGTCAAACGCAACGCGCTTATCCGACGACTGCCAGCCGTTGAGACGCTTGGCAGCACCTCGGTCATTTGCTCCGACAAGACCGGCACATTGACCAGAGATGAAATGACCGTGCGCAAGATTTATTCCGCCGGGCAGATGTTCAATGTTTCAGGTGCAGGATATGACCCGATCGGTCAATTCTCTGTCAATGGGGGCACACCTGTTATCCCAACGGACGGGCTTAAGCTGATGTTGACTGCCGCC
>JANNKF010000087.1:0-20942 GCA_031396165.1 Bacteroidales bacterium
TTTTTTTTGAACCGGTGTAGGGACACACCATTGTGTGTCCCTACTGCATGGTGTGTCCCTACATTTCCTATCAATATATTTAAATCCACCCAACCGAAGGTGTGGAATCCCTTAATTTTAGTAATGCGAGGGATTCTCATCCATCCACTCATTCACACCATCACGCATTCTGTTGCGGAATGTAAGGGTATCTGTGCAATGGTAAGTATAACCGTTTACAGTGTTTGTATAACTGTACTTCAGAAATATTTTCCTGTTTTGCAGAAGCCTGGCACTGTTAAAGCTACTTGCTCCATCAGCCGCCAAAGGCCATGTAGATCCGGCTACAGTACTTATAGTTACTGTTGCTCCGTTTAATGCAAGCATCATTTCATTCTTTCCTGTTACCTGATCAAAATAACCGGTAGCATAGAGAGTATTCGGACCAGCGGTTTTAAGAGTCCAGATCTTGGATTCCGGTACTGGAACCTGGGTATAATAATTCATGGTGGTATCGCTCCTGGCAGGTCTGTTTACCAAAGCTGAGCCGCCATGCCAGTAACTTCCGAAGAGCATATTTTCAAATTTAACTCCTATTACCTCAGTCCTGCTGTTTTCAAGGATTGAATCAGCATCTGCTGTAATAATCCTGATACCCAGTGCATAAGTTGGAACTATTGTTGCAGGATCTGACAGAAAGTTTACTGAATCAGGTCTTATAGTTACTTTACCCTGATGCTCACCTTTTTTAATTACAAACTGCGTTGTATTGCTAAGGGTGTAGTAGCTTGCAGGTAAAGGAAGAAGTGTTGCAACTGTTGCACTTGCCGAACTCATATATGCTGGTCCGCCTTTGATTTTGGCGAGCATGGCGGGTGTTATAAGCGTATTGTCAATCTCATAGGTCACAATTCTGTCCCTCAGGTTTTCTCTCAGGCCACCAATTTCAACACCAAAGTCAAATTTCATACCCTCGCCTACCACAAATGTACGTACATCTGTCTGAAGGGGGATATATACAGCATTATAATCAAAATCTTCGATATAATCCTTGTAGCATGATGTGAATGCTGCTGCCAGTATTAGAAATATTAATGTCTTTTTCATCCGTAACTATTTTTCTTTATTTATTATTATCTCCATTTATCCCAGCCTTCATTCTGAACAAGTTTATTCATACGAAGAATATCATCGTAAGGCAAAGGCATGTATGCTGAATTATAAGAACGGCTTTCAACTTCCCATGTCAGATCATAAGTATAAGTGGTGCCGTTTTTAACAGCTAATATGCCATGAACCGGCTTATTATATAAAGTATTGAATTCGGCATCATCTGTCCAGCGTGCCATATCCTGGAATCGTTCGCCTTCAAATGCAAGTTCAATTCTCCTTTCATTTTTAATCAGTTCATAAAAAGCAGCAGTACCCTGAGAAGCCACTGAATTGAGATATGGATCGGCAGCCGGAAGTCCCGTTTTATCTTCATAAGTTTTCATAGAACGTAATGCGCCGATCACTGCTTTAGGTGAATATCCGTACTTTGTACCATTTGGTCCAACAAGCTGGTTAGCCGCTTCGGCAAATGCAAGAGCCATATGTGCATACCTGATATTAAATCTGGATCTGGGTCTCTTTGAGAAGTTTGAATTTTTCCAGTTGATACCATAGCAGAATTTTTTGATATAGATATTTGTTCGGACATTATTACCGACACCAGCCCGGTCCTTTCCTCCGTTTAATCCCTGAGCATCTGGCTCCCATGTCTCAAAAGTATAGATTACAGTTGAAGAACCTGCCGGGGTATAAGTCCTGGAGTTATAATTGATCACAGCGTAAAAACGAGGATCACGGTTATCAAATGGTTTCGTTGGATCGTAAACAGTACTTGAACTGATCGGAAAACCGTCTTTGTCACCAAATGCATCGAGAAATTCACGGGTTGCACCTATATCGCCGTAAGGGCCGAATCCGTTTCCATTCGCAGAGGCAGGGAAAAAGACCTGTTCCATGTCAATATTATTTTCAAGAACTCTCGATGACCAGATAATGCTTCTGTCGTAAACGTCGTTAAAATCAACTCTTAATGCAGGATTGTAGCCATCGCCATTTGGTGTGACTGCTTGTTTGAACGCCATAACCTTTGCAGCATATTTCGCTACGGAATCCCAGCGTGACAGATCATTTGACGGGTTAAACCGTTTACTCGCCCAGTTCAGATAGGTCATAGCTTTAATTGCATACATTGTCATGCCATCAACACGGTTCCAGTTAATGGATCCGAGGAAATCCTTCTTTTCTTTCAGATAATCAGCATCATACATATAATCACGATGAGCCAGAGGCAGATACTTAATAGCAGAATCGCAATCCTGGATAATCTGCGCTACGCATTCATCGTATGTATTCCGCTCCATGTTGATCTCATTAAAAGCATCCAATGGCTCTTTCACAATCGGGAAACCGAGCATCCTGGTACCTCCAAGCTCTTTGCCTCCGAATTTTTTCAGAAGATCACGCTCAGCCCATGCCCTAAGACCAAATGCTTCTCCCTGAAGTCTGCGCGTAACGATAGTATTTAACTCCGGTTTGATTAAAATTTTGGCGTTTTTCCCTCTATTGTCTTTTAAAAACAGATTAAGCAGGAATATTGCGTCATAATCTCTTTTCCAGAAATCTCTTACGAAAAACTGATTACCTGTATTGAGTTCACCTTTTGCAAACTGAACAACGGCATCGGTTGTCGAACGTCGCACTGCATTATCGGTGGCACACTCAAGATAGGCCGTTTCGTTACTGTTATAGTTCTTTGAGGAATAATCACTGACAAGATAGTCGTAGCTTCGTCCGATCAACCCCTGTATCATTTCATTATATTTAAAGGCATCGTCTCTTGTCCGGTCTCCGTTAGGATAAGATTCCAGAAATTTTTCGCATGAACCAAGGAGCAATGCACTAAAAACTATTATTAAATATTTATACTTCATATCAGTAATGTTTAAAAGGTTAATTTAACTCCACCGGAAAGGGTTCTGTTAAGCGGATAGACTGTTACACCCGCATTAATATTTTCGGGTTCAACGTCTTTAATTTTCGACAGCGTAAACACATTTGCTCCGCGGGCAAATATTCTGAATCCTCTTATTCCTTTCATCCACTCAATTTTCTGAACCGGAATCTTATATGCCAGTTCCAGATTCTGAATCTTAAAGAATGCTCCGTCAGTCAGTCTGAAACTTGAAGTCTTGAAATTGTTAGGGATCTGATAGTAAGTTAATCTCGGATAAGCTCCGCCAAGACCGTTCTCATCAATATTCTCCAGGACAAATTTTGAGTAAATATTATCGCCGGACCCGTTGGTAAAGTACTTATTATTAAGCATCACATCATAGAATGCTCTTCCAACACCAATAATTGTCAGTTCCACACCTTTATATTCAAGGTTAAGATTAATTGCATAATAAAGTTTTGGGGTTGTGTGTCCGAGCAACTGAGCATCATTATCATCAACCACTCCGTCGTTGTTTTTATCTTCGTACTTAAGGTCGCCTGCACTCAGGGTTTCTCCGAATTGGGGAATTAAATTTGCCTCTTCATCAGTCTCAAAACGTCCGAGATACTTCAATCCACGGATACCATCACTTGGTCCTCCAGCAGTTTTCTGATAATCGTTTCTATAATTAGGTTCATCAACCTTCTCGATAATTGGTTTTTGAGTGAAGGCATTTACTCCCAGCATGTAGCGGAGATCGCCGATCTTATTATTGAATTTGATTCCGAACTCAATACCTTTATAGGAATAAGAATTATAATTCGTGGCAGGAAGTGTACTTGTTGTTCCCGAAATAATCGGTGTTGAATTCGGGGTTGTTGTAATAACATTATAGCGAAGAATATTATAATAATTGAACTCGACTGAAAGCTTATTCTTCAATAGTTCAGCGTCGAATCCTACATTTATTTCCCGTCTCCTTTCAAGTTCAATTATTGGGTTACCTATACGGTTAGGAAACGTCCTGTAATTATTGCTAGATTGTTTATAAACGCCGATCCAGTTTCCTGTTGTTCCATAATATGTACCGAATCTATTTGTATTACCGGTGTTGGTTTCAATGTTCCACCTGTCGCGATACTGGAATGGAGATCTGAATTCATCACTGGTTATTGTTCCGATTTCTCCCCGAAGCTTCATATAGTTAAGAAAATCAAGGTTCTTCATAAAATTTTCCTCAGAAACTATCCAGCTTACTCCGATGGTTGGGGACAATGAATATTCATTTCCTGCAGGAAGACCGCTTGTTCCGCTATAGTTAAGGACACCCTGAATATTGTACTTATCGTTGTAGGAATAGAGAGTAGTAAAAATTCCGGCCTGTTCACGCTGTGGTTCCTCAAATCCGTTTCTCTTTATTGAGGACAAGCGGTACGTAGCTGTAGCCATAATATATCCGGATCCGAACTTTTTATCGTAGGTTAAACTCTCATATGCAGCATAATTCTGAAAGTAGAAGTCGTGCAATTTGGCATAGTTTGTCTGGTCAACACCATCCCATGCCTTTGAAAGAGAGGCGATTCCCACCACCGGATCGAATGTTCTCGGATTGATGTAGTAAGCTGTGTAGTTTTCTGCTTTACCAATACGCAAGAGGTTATATGAATTAAAATCAACGAATGTACGTGACTTAAGACCGGGGATAAGGCTCCCCATATCCCACTCAAACAAAGAGTTTATACCACCGCTTCGTCCTGATTCATTGTAGTAACCATTCTTAACCAGGTTACCAACGGGGTTCGTCCCATAAGATGAAGATATTCCATACCATGGTGATTTCAGTGTCGGATCGTTGTTAACATAAACCGGGAATGCAATAGGAGGAATATTAGTGATGTCATTTAATAAACTAGGCATTTCCGTTAACCCCAATGCTGGATTATTGTTTATATTCTCATCTGTGAAGTCTGGGTCGTATCCATAGTTTGGAGAATCGCGCAATGATATTCCTGCGAAGAAATTCACCTGTACTTTTAAGTAGTCATTAATTCTGATATCAAGATTCGAGCGTGCATTAATTCTCTGATAACCGGCTTTTGCTCCCATATTATAATTATCACCTTCACCGTTATATCCGATGTATGCACTGTACTGCATAGCTTCCGTTCCTCCTGAAGTAGAAACATTTGCACGGGTGAAAGCGCGGTTTTTATTAATAAGCATATCCTGATAATTCACGCTCGGATGATTCATATCATAAGGATCATTTAACGCATAAGCATCAATATCAGTGTCAGAGTAAAGACCAGTAGTAATTCCGCTGTTCGTTTTGGCAAGGTTATTTAAACGGGCATAATCAGCGCCTGAAACCCATTCAGGTAAACGATCAATGGTACTGACTCCCTGTTCAAGGTTGACATTGAGTAACCTCTCATTTTTCTTTCCGCGTTTTGTTTTGATAAAAACAATCCCGTTTGCTGCAGCTGGTCCATACATCGATTTGGAAACTATGTCGCGCACAAGAGATACTGATTCTATTTCACCTGGATCGAGAGGCATCTCAGTGATATCCATTCTAACGTCATCAATAATATACATCAGGCTTGTGCCACGAGAATAGAGTCCTACTTTTTCTGCAAACAGAGACCCATACGTTCCCAGTTTTTCTTCAGCACTCATTCCGGGAGATCCGTCTCTTTCATATACTTCCATGCCTGTAACCAGACCAGTCAGTGCATTCCTGATGTCAGTTGAAGGATACCTGTCGAGTGCAACAGCATCAAACACACTCGTACTTCCCGTCAGATGTCTTTTTTTCATGGTAAGATAAGGCAGGTTCACATCATCGGAAGTGGTCATAAACATCTTTGATTTTACCATCTGTACCGATGGTGCACTGGTCAACTCACCAATCACCAGAACCTGAGGTTCGTAACCTGGTGATGAAATTGTAACAAATTCTGATTGGCTTTGAATTGTCAGAACAACTGTGCCGGCGGCATCAGTTTCAGTATGTACAAGTCCTTCACCAAGAATTATTCCCACTCCTGCAAATGGAGCACCGTTTTCATCAGTCACCCTGAGTGTAATCACTGAAGTCTTTTGATTTCTTACTTCAGCTCTGGTTTGAGCTTTAATGTTTACAGCCGGCACAATCAGCCAGAGCATAAGCAGCATTAAGCCGTACCTTATATATATGTCTTTATTTAATAGTTTCATAAGAGCATTTTTATAATATTATTGAATTACCAGATAGGATTAGGTGTAAAATTGCGCATCTTATAGTTGTCCTCCGTCGTAAAGGGGAAGGTATACATTGCATCTTTCCAGGTAGGTTGGCGGTCGGCCGGCAATGGAAGCCTTATATATCTGAATCCTTTGGGATAAGTTGTCGAAACCGGAACTTTTTCAATATCCATCCCGTAAAGCACCTGATTCATAGCAGAAGGTGCATCGAGCCATCTGCGAATATCATAGAAGTAATGACCTTCAAAACAGAGCTCAATTATGCGCTCATTTTTTAATCTGTTTAAAAAGAGAGCCGGACTCATTCCCAATGAAAATGCTGGCATTCCAACTCTGGTTCTTACGATACTTGCTGCCTGGGTGGCATTGAGTGTTGCTCCCGGAGCAGATCCTGCTTCTCCTCCATATCCCTGAGATGCAGCTTCGGCATAGTTAAGGTACAATTCAGCCATACGTATAATCGGATCAGTAAGATTATAACTGGTTGATACTTTTGTATTTGAATCGTATATGGTTTTTCTCTGGTAATAACCTGTACGTGTAACACCAAGGAAAGCTGCATAATTCAGTAATTCGCTGAATTCCTGTTTCCCGTTAATAGTTTCGTAATAAATTTTGGCAGGATTATATCCGGCAACTTCAGTACTCTGATTATAAATTACCCCCCACGCTAAACGCGGGTCTCTGTTGGAATAAGGATCCTGCTCGTTGTAATGTGCGGCGGCTGTAGCTGCAGCTCGGTCAGCAGGAGTATTAAGAGACTCGCCCCATCGGGTTTCAAACCTGTCTACGAAATTCTGTGTCGGGTTCTCTCCCGACATTGCAGTTGCCTGTTGGGCAAAAACGGCATTGGTCATAGACTGAGCTGTTGTTAATCCAATGCTATAGTTGCCGCCTTTGGGATTGTTACTATTTGCCCAGTATGACCATAATTGTTCATTGGTACGGCCAACATTCATAAAATTATTTTTATAGGCTTGCTTTAAATTGTTTCCTGCATTTGCAGCAGTCTGCATATTAAAACCATAGAGTTTTGCTGTGTCAATTGCCTGCCAGCATGCTTTTGCAGCATCCTGCCAGTCGGAAACACCGTTTTTGTTATTCTGTGGGCTTGCAGCATAGAATAAGGCACGTGATTTAAGAGCTATTGCAGCTACTCCGGCAGGACGAAACTGGTTTGGATTTGAAAGCTGAAGGTCAGCATCGCGCCGCATTATTCCGGCTTTTTTGAAATAGACGTAGGCAGTATCAAAATCCTGTGCAATTTTTATACATGTTTCGTATCGTGATAACCTCGGAATATCAAACTGATCGCCGGAAACCATTGCTTTAGTAATATAGGGCATCGGTCCCCATATGCGGAACAATGCAAAATGAGCATAAGCACGTATAAAATGAGCCTGTCCGATAAGATCATCTTTATCCACCTGCAATGCATCCTGCATGTTATCAATATTCTCAAGCGTTTTATTGCATATCCTTATAACTTCGAACATGGAGGCCAGTATCGGTATGTTTTTTCCTGAAACAGGACCTGCAAATTTATCTATCGTACCTCCCATCTGGCCGGCTTTAATAGACTGTGATTCATACTGGCGACCATTATCACTCATATCAGTCATCCCATCCCACGTGTATTCCATGCGAAGAGCAAAATACAAGGGGTGTGCAGTTTTGATATTGTAATCATAGGTGGTTGAACCGATCTGACGCGTTCCGTCATAAACAGAATCAAAGAATAACAGCATATTTGTATATTTTGAATACACAACTTCGGCAGTTAAGCCTGCATCCGGTGCTTCATTTAGATAATCCTCAAGGCAGGCCGGGAAAACCAGCGCAAGTAATCCGGTAAAGAATAATATTTTCAGATATTTTTTCATCTCTTTCTAATTAATCGGGGGTTAAAAACCAACTTTAAATCCAAATTTGACACTAGTCATCTGGGGATAAAATCCCTGGGTAAAGTCTTTACGTTCAGGGTCACCTTCCAACAATCTGGTTATTGTCCAAAGATTATTACCTGTCACATAGGCTGATAAGTCAGATATCCCTATTGTTCTTTTTAATACATCAGGATTAAAATTATAACCGATATAAATCTCCTTCAACCTCAGATAATCTGCATTTCTCCAGAAACGATCCTGTATAGCTGTTTCATATCCTCCGAAATAGGATGATCCGCCTCCCCATACAAGATTCGGAAGGTTGGCATCTCCAACGAAATGGAGTGTTGAATGATTGGCATCAGGATTGGTCGGTGTCCAGTAATCCTGCTGTGATGCATGAATACGGTAGTTTCCATTCGGGAATTCAACCTCAAATGCCTGATTGTATAAAACATATTTACCCGCATTTCCCATGAAGTTAAAGCTGAAATCAAACTTTCCATATGAAAATCCTCCACCAAATGAGTAGGTTATTGGCGGATAATCTGAACCCGGTATAGGATAACGGTCGAGGATTGAAATTTGTCCATCGGCAAAATAGTCGAGGAATTTATAGTCGCCAACATTAAGTGAGCTCACCGGAAGAGGTAACGTACTTGTGTGAATATCATCAATTGAGGTGAAATAGCCCGTACCTATAAGTTCTGCTCCCCTGATCTGACCACCGAGAGGCTTTCCCTGCTCTTTGGCATATTCAGGTGCATATTTAGGATCGTCCTTGTACAGAATCCGGTTTTCGTTAAACCCAAAAACTGCTTTGGTATAATAACTGAAGTTGGTACTGACTATTTTTTTATATTCAATGTCAAGATCCAGCCCGTGTTTCTTCATCGATCCCAGGTTTTGATCTTTGAAACCATTGCCTCCTACCATCATAGGGATTTTTGGAGTAAGAAGCATATGGGTACGCATTTCATCAAAAAGATCAATAGTAATTGTCAGAGCGTTTTTCAGGAATCCTATCTCCATACCAATATCTTTTTTACGTGCCTCTTCCCATTGTGCAACAGGGTTAGCTGCCGGATCTTCCTTGATATATCCACGGTTATCAGTATAAAAGTTACTCATAAATAACCACCTGGCTGAAGCAGCATCACTACCCACTTTCCCATCGGAATACCGAACCTTTAATTTGCTGATAAACGGGACACTCTGCTTAAAGAAAGGCTCTTCCGATACAACCCATCCAATAGCTCCTGATGGGAAAAATCCGAATTTATTTCCGGGGGCAAAACGTTCTGATCCCGTATACCCTATATTCACTTCTAATAAATACTTATGTGAATAGTCATAAGTGGCTCTTCCAACAAGCGCTTCATTTAAGAAAGCAAAGTCGGTACCTGCCTGCTTTTTCTGACGGTTTATAAGGGCAAGTGCCGATACATTATGTTTACCAAATGTATTGGCATAATTCAAAGATCCTTCATAATACAGATCCCGGTAATATCCACTTTCCAAACCACCCACATTTATATCAAGCGGGTTGATATTATACACATAATAACCCGATTGACCATTTCTGTACCATGGGTTGACATCTGGTTTGCCTACGTCATTCCAGTTTATTTTATACTCGGGACGAGTGTAATCGGCATATAAAGTTCTTGTATTATAATAAGTACTGAATGCCACTTTTGCTTTTAAGGATAACCCTTTTAACAGGAAATCTAGTTTCTGATCAAAAAACAAGTCAGTGAATAATTTAGTACTCAGATATTTATTAAAGTTACCCTGAGCTAACTGTGTATATGGATTTGTGGTAAATCCGTTTAATTTTAATGCCAGACGTTCTCCTCTTGCATCGGGATAATCGAGGTCAGGAATTCCATTAATCGGATCCTCAAGAAGCCATGCGGGCCACGATGCGGGGAAGGAAGATGGTGTTGTTGTGTAGAGACTTCTCCATGGTGAATTTGTCGGTTGATTTTTAACGCCCGTTTCACCGCCTATATTAAAGGAGAGTGTTGTGGTTTCGGTGAGATTAAAATCGAGGTTTGTACGATAGTTGAAACGGCTGTATTTATAACGGGTATCATCGTAACCATCAACATATCCTTTAAAAAAGGTATTCTCGTTGTAAAAACCGAGTGTTCCGAAATATTTTACAAATTTGGTCCCTCCCGAAATATTGAAGTTAGCATCAACTGTAGGAGAGAAAGGGAGAGTCAGTTCTTTGAACCAGTCCACATTAGGATAACGCAGAGCGTTTAACGGGGAGGATGGATTTTTATATTCATTCAACTCATTCTGAGGAATCAGTTTGTCGAATTGCTGATTGTTCATCAAACCCATATTGAGAGCGGTCATTGTTTCATATGAATCAATGAAGTCAGGAATACGTGTTGCTTTCAGCATTCCATAGGCGACAGAAATGTTCATTTCAGGAGCTCCAAAAGATCCGCGTTTTGTTGTTACAATAATAACACCATTGGCGCCTTTAGCTCCGAAAACCGCTGTAGCACTGGCGTCCTTCAATACCGAAATTGTTGCTATCTCATTTGGATCAAGTCCTTTAAAATCACGTTCAACACCATCAACAAGAACCAGTGGCGCAGAACCGTTCCAGCTTGAAAGGCCCCTTACTATAATCTCGGCCTGAGCATTCCCTGGTTCACCGGTTTGCTGAATTGTCAATACTCCTGATAATTTACCTGAAATAGCGTTTGTAATATTGGAAATACCGGATTTAACCAGTGCCGCGCTGTTCACCTGAGTGATAGCTCCGACAACACTCTCCTTTTTCTGTGTTCCGTATCCAACAACGACAACCTCAGAGATTTGGGTCAACTCAAGTCCCAAAGCCACATTAATATCTGTTCCGGGGGTTACGGCAATCTCCTGGGTTTTATAACCGATGAAAGAGATTGTAATTGTAACCTGACCACCCGTTACAGGTATGGAAAACCTTCCATTAATATCTGTCAGTGCACCTGTAGTGGTACCTTTAACCACCACTGAAACTCCAATAAGAGCCTCGCCTGAAGTAGCATCTTTTACCGTACCTTTAACGGCATTCTGCTGCATTGCAACAATATCACCTGCGAATAGAGGACTTGCGGATACTGATGTCATTGAGCAGATAAGAAACAAAATGCACAATTTTGTCACTATCAATGGCCTCAGCCAATGACTGCTGATAAAATGCAATTGCTTATTATTAATTTTTTTCATGCATTTAAAATAATTTAAACGTTAATAATTTGTCCGGGGTAATAGTAGAATCGTGAAGGTTAACGGATTTAGAAATTATCCGGTTTTTTTTAGGCTTGTTCTGCTTTTCATGGTAAGAATTTTGGTTAGTTGGTAAACTTAAAAACTATTCAGGCAATCAGTCACTAACCAACAAAAGATCTATGTTTCTTGCTGATCAGGGTTATCAAAATTTGGGTTTTTTGCAACTTAAAATACCAGGTTAGGAGTATTTTTGAGGTCTGGGTTACTAAATTCCCGGTAGCAATAATAGAAAATAAATCAATCTAAACTAACTTTAGTATAATTTATTTATTTTATTTTTTCGAATCGGGAGGTTTTTTCATTGTCACTATAAATATAAGGTATAAAAAGGGCGTTACGGCTTTACGGCTTTACGGCAGTTACGGCAAAGCCCTCATGCCATAAAGGCGTTACGGCGTTACGGCATTACGGCTATACGGCAGTTACGGCAGTTACGGCAAAGCCCTCAAGCCATAAAGGCGTTACGGCGTTACGGTGTTACGGCAGTTACGGCAAAGCCCTCATGCCATAAAGGCGTTACGGCGTTACGGTGTTACGGCAGTTACGGCAAAGCCCTCAAGCCATAGAGGCGTTACGCTGTTAAGGCAGTTACTGCCAATAAGCCTTAAAGCCGTAATGCCATTATGCCGTTTGGCCGTAGTGCCCTTATGCCGTAGTTTTTATGTATTGAAGTTTTTTCTTAATTTTGAATAAGGCACAAACATGTGGAATTGTAGAGTGCTATAAATATTTATAATTTAAATCGCTGCATTATGGGTAACTTTAAGGAACTTCGCGTATGGCAAATAGCCAAAGAACTTGCTGTAAAAATCTACAAGTTAACGTCTGGAACAACATTATCAAAAGACTACGGTCTTAAAGATCAAATTCAAAGATCCGCGGTAAGCATTTCAGCAAATATTGCTGAAGGTGATGAGTTAGGTACAGATAAGCAATCAATTCGACATTTTTATATTGCAAAAGGTTCTTCCGCTGAATTACAAACACTTCTGATAATAGCAAAGGAAATCAACTATATCGAAAATGAGACAATGGAAACCCTTGTGAATGAGTGCATGGTCATCTCCATAATGTTATCAAAATTAATAAAAGCCAGAAGTAACTGAGTGGAGTAACGGTGTTATGGCGTTGAGGTGTTACAGCGTTACTGCCAAAACGCCATAAAGCCGTAATGCCGTTATGCCCTAACGCCGTAATGCCATTTCTTCTATTTGCACTTCTTCCGCCAATATCATATATTTATGGTCTAATCTTCTAACCAACCTGATTATGAAAAAATTCCTTTCTCTTTGTTCCATATTCAGCCTCCTGGCCGTTCTCGTTAACGGTCAGAATCTTCCCACAGGTAACCCTTCTGATTTCAAAGTTAAGACCTGCCTGCACTCAGTAAGTTATATGGGTATATGGCGCGGACAGGCTACACTTACGGTAGATGAATTCCTTGTAAAAGCAAAACAACTGGGATTTGATGGTGTAATGCTTGCTGCCAAGAAACCACATGTATCGCTTATCGATTATGACGATGCAGCCCGGCTTAAACTAAGAGACCGAATAAAAGAACTTGGTCTTGAGCTTGTGTGTCTTGCAGGATACTGTGACTTCACTGCCGGTGTTGATAAAGCGGGAATCCCAAATACTGAAATACAGGCTATCTATATTGGCGAACTGGCCCGGCTGGCAAAAGATCTTGGAACAAATATGGTAAGAGTATATACCGGTTATGAGCGTCCCGATGTTCCTTATGACAAACAATATGCCCTGGTCGTTGATGGTTTGCAAATGGCAGGCAGGATTGCAGCTAAGTACGGAATAACTCTGGCAATTCAGAATCACCACGACATAGCGCTGCATCACGAAGCTATGAAATGGCTCCTCGATGAGATCAACCTGCCAAATGTTAAGGCTGCATTCGACTGCTGGTCCCCTACCCTTGAAGGACTTTCAACCGATGAGATTGTAAAGGCTGTCCGGATAATGAAGCCATATATCGTGCATACAACTACCGCTGACTATAAAGAACTCCCCCGATTTACGTATGATCTGAATCATACCAATTACATGGAACGGGAATCGCAGATGAGGGCAGTTCCTATAGGGCAGGGATTTCTTGATTATAAATCTTTCATTAACACGCTTAAAGAGATCGGCTACCAAGGATATATAACATACGAGATGTGCGAGGTTCTTGAAGGAGGAGGATCAATTGAAAACCTGGATAAAGCGGCAAAGATATTCCTGGAGTATGTGAAACAGTTCAGGTAGAAGGAAGGCGACAGGCGACAGGCGACAGGCGACAGGTGACAGGCTCCGGATAGCTATCGGGAAGACGTCAGGGCATGCTTCGACTTCGCTCAGCATAAAGGGCGTAGATCGTTGAGAAAAGAGAAATAGTTACGGTTACGATGTTTATTAAGCCACAGAGTGGCGACATATCGGTAGAAGAAGGATTTTGTATATATCCGGCGCCGGACCAGCAATGTTAAAACCTGAGAAGTCACACAACCGGCGCCCAAAAGAGTAAAAATATTTGTTATTAATTACAAATTTAATAGATGAAACAAAATTTCCTTTCGGTTTTGACAATTATATTTCTTTTAACCACTAACTCCTGCACCAAAACCAATAATGACCCGAACCTGAAGCTCTGGTACGACAGGCCGGCTACAATCTGGGAAGAGGCATTACCTCTTGGAAATGGAAAAACCGGTGCGATGGTATTCGGAGGAATAGTTACCGAACGGTTTCAGCTTAACGATTTAACCCTGTGGTCAGGCTATCCTGAAGACGGCAATAATCCTGATGGTCCTGAGATTCTCAGGAAGACACGTGATGCAGTTTTCAAAGGCGACTTCGCAAAGGCAGGTGAAGAATGGAAGAAGATTCATGGTCCCTATTCCGCCAGGTACCTCCCAATGGGCGACCTTTTTATTAAGATGCATCTTGACGATACAATTGCTACTGATTATTATCGTGATCTGAATATTCAGAAAGCGATATCAACGGTAAGCTATAAGAGTACCGGCATCACGTTCACCCGTGAGGCATTTGTAAGTTATCCCGATAAAGCTATTGTTATTAATTTAACAGCATCAAAGAAAAAATCGTTGTCCTTTGACATATCTCTCACAAGTAAATTAAGATTTACAATAGAATCTTCTTCTGATAACACTCTGACCTTAAAGGGTAAAGCCCCGTATCATGTTGCTCATCGCAACGACGAGCCTGTTCAGGTGGGTTATTTTGAAAAAGAAGGGGAAGGGACCAACTTCGAAATTAAACTGAAATGTATTAATTCAGGTGGAAAAATTGAAGCAGTTGATAATAGGATTGTTGTGTCCGGTGCCGATAAGGTTATCATATATATTGCAGGAGCAACCAGTTATAACGGATTTGACAAATCACCCGGACTGGCCGGCAAGGATCCTGCAATTGAAGCTGATGAGATTATAGAATCAGTTACAAAGAAAGGATATGAAGAACTGAAGGAAAACCATCTTGAGGATTTCCGCCGGCTTTTTGACAGGGTGGCACTCAACCTTGGTGCTGAAGAAGAAGCAATTGCACTGCCAACAGACGACCGTCTTATCAGATTTAATTCTGGAAAAAGCGATCTGCAGCTTCAGTCTCTCTACTTCCAGTTTGGAAGATACCTGCTCATTTCGAGTTCACGCGACCAGGCAATGCCTGCAAATCTTCAGGGTTTATGGAACGATAATGTCCAACCTTCATGGGGAAGCAACTATACCACAAACATAAATACTGAGATGAACTACTGGCTCGCGGAGAATACTAACCTCTCAGAGTGCCATACTCCTCTTTTAAATTTTATTACAAGCCTTGCAGTAAACGGTTCAAAAACAGCAAAAACTAATTTCGGTCTTGATGGGTGGTGTGTCTTTCATAATTCCGATATCTGGGCAAAAACGAGTCCTGCCGGTGGTGGCACCTGGGATCCCAGGGGAGCTCCTCGCTGGTCGTGCTGGCCAATGGCCGGGGCTTGGTTCAGTCAGCACCTGTTCAGGCATTATGAGTATACCGGTGATGAAAAATTTCTTCGTGAAACAGCCTGGCCACTCATGAAAGGGGCCTCAGACTTTCTTCTTGGATGGTTGACAGAAGGACCTGATGGTTACCTGGTTACCAATCCTTCCACATCGCCTGAGAATACATTTAAGATTGATGGAAAAACACTCGAGGTCAGCATGGCTACAACAATGGATATGGCTATTACCCGTGATCTCTTTACTAACTGCATCAGAACCCTGGAAATACTTAATACCGAACCTGAATATAAAACCAGACTGACCGAGGCAGTGAAAAAATTATACCCCTATCATATCGGACAGTACGGTCAGTTACAGGAATGGTTCTCCGATCTCGATAATCCCGAAGATAATCACAGGCACCTCTCCCATCTGTTCGGACTTTTCCCCGGATCGCAGATAAGCCCGGTCAGGACACCGGAACTGGCGGCAGCTGCAAAACAATCTATGATCCACCGCGGCGATGTCAGCACAGGCTGGTCGATGGCATGGAAAATAAACTGGTGGGCAAGACTGGAAGATGGAGACCATGCACACAAGATCCTGAAAGCAGGCCTGACATATATTGGTACGAAAAATCCTGAGTATAAAGGTGGTGGTACATATCCTAATCTTTTTGACGGTCATCCTCCGTTCCAGATAGACGGAAACTTCGGAGGAACAGCCGGTATTGCTGAAATGCTCCTGCAAAGCTACGATGGATGCATCAGCATTCTTCCTGCTTTACCTTCGGAGTGGAGTTCCGGTAGTGTAAAAGGATTGAAAGCAAAAGGAGGGTTTACAATTAACATCGAATGGTCAGACAGCTCTGTGAAAAAAATAACAATACTTTCAGATCTCGGTGGAAATTGCCGTATCAGAACAAAAGATCCTGTGAAGGTCGTTGGAATAAGATCTACCCCGGCGGCAGGTTTGAATCCAAATACAATCTACATTCCGGATTCTTCTCCGGCTTTCCTTAATAACAGTAAAGTATCATTGCAGGAAGTCACCGTTCAGGATGGATTTGTAATTGATTTCAATACAGAAAGAGGAAAATCATATACTATCATTCCACTTTAATTATATAAGCATTATGAAAAAAATATTAACAGGACTATTAACTTTATGCATAGTGTTACTTTTGGGGTCGTCTTTCAAAGCCTCCATAAATATTGAAAAAGAGGCAGTTAAGCTTTTAAGAAAGGAGATAATTTCAAGGGCTGATAATCTTTTGCCGGAAAAACCAGTTACAGTAACAAGTTTTGTAAGTAAACGGAGTGCCGGCGGAATACACGATTTTTATTCCGAAGGTGACTACTGGTGGCCCGACCCGGCAAATCCTGATGGTCCATATTTCCAGCGCGACGGAATGACAAATCCAGATAATTTTGTTGATCACAGGAAGGCAATGATCCGTCTGAGTCAGATAGTAGGTTCACTTGCCTCTGCATACAAAATAACCGGCAATGAAAAATATGTGAAACAGGCATTCATTCATCTGAAAGCATGGTTTGCAGATCCCACTACAAAGATGAATCCGTCACTTTTGTATTCCCAGGCCATAAAAGGAAGGTTTACGGGAAGAGGTATCGGCATTATCGATACCATACAACTTATTGAAGTTGCTCAGGGAATTATTGCTATGCAGAATGCAAGATGTATCGACAAACAACTTCTAGAAACCATAAAGACCTGGTTCTCTGAATATATTGAATGGCTCACGACCCATCAATATGGCAGGGATGAAATGAATGCTAAAAATAATCACGGTACCTGCTGGGTAATGCAGGTTGCTTCTTTCGCAAAACTCACCGGCGATGCTGAAACCCTTGACTTTTGCCGGAAAAGATACAAGGAAGTAATACTCCCGAACCAGATGGGGACCGATGGAAGTTTCCCTCTCGAAATAAGCAGGACAAAGCCATATGGTTATTCCCTGTTTAATCTGGATGCAATGACAATGGTCTGTCTTATCCTTTCTGATAAAAATAACGATCTTTGGAAATATACCACTGTTGATGGTAAGTCGATCAGAAAGGGAATTGAATATTTATACCCATTTGTTGCAGATAAAACTATGTGGGCTTTTAAAAAAGATGTAATGTACTGGGATGAATGGCCTGTGGCACATCCTTTTTTGCTTTTCGGAGCGGCTGAATTCAAAGAACAGTCATGGTACAAAACATGGAGTTCACTTGAACATTTCCCGCAGGTTGAGGAAGTGATAAGAAATCTGCCTGTGCGTAACCCGGTAATTTGGTTTGAATGAAAACAAAAGAAAAAGAAGAACTAACACAGAGACACACTGAGTTACACAGACCCGCCCGAACGACTGAAGAAAACTAATGTTTTATGATTCACCACGTTCAGTCGGGCGGGGTTACACAGAGAAAAGCGAAAACAAAATGAGAAAGATCTTAACATTAGTTTTAATTGGCAGCTATCTTACTTTAAAACTTCAATCGCAGAATTTAAAAGAAGTATTCGGCGATGCTGAGAAACAGACAACATTCATGTTTCAGGAGATTGAGAAATCAAAGGAAGCACAGGTGAAAAAGAATCCCAATCTTATCCTGCCTGTTTCTCTGACTCCGGCAGGAGATCTTAAGCTAATTGCAAGAGGTGACTGGAGAAGTGGATTTTTCCCGGGACTCTTATGGTATTTATATGAATTTACCGGGAATAATGAATGGAAGAAGAAGGCAATCGAACTTTCATTAAAAATCGAAGGGGAAAAAATGAATGGAGGAACCCACGATATGGGTTTCAAAATTTATTGCAGCTTCGGAAATGGATACAGGCTGACAGGTGATAAAAACTACCGTGATATTATCATTGAGGCAGCAAAGACAAATATCAGGAGGTTTAACCCTAAAACCGGTTGTATCAGGTCGTGGGATCACAATAGGGATAAATGGGACTATCCGGTAATTATCGACAATATGATGAATCTGGAGCTTCTATTCGAAGCAACAAAATTAAGCGGTGATTCATCCTTTTATAAAGTAGCTGTAAGCCATGCGAATACAACAATGAAGAACCATTTCAGACCTGACTTCAGTTCATACCACGTAATTGATTATGACACTGTTACAGGCAAGATTCAAAAGAAAAACACACATCAGGGATACAACCATGAGTCCGCCTGGTCGCGTGGTCAGGCCTGGGGATTATACGGGTACACTATGTGCTACAGGGAAACAAAAGACAAAAAGTACCTCGATCTGGCTGAAAAGATCGCTGCTTTTATTTTTAAAAATCCCAACCTACCGGAAGATCTTATACCCTATTGGGATTATAATGCACCGAATATCCCTGATGAGCCACGCGATGTTTCAGCAGCTGCTATTACAGCATCTGCCCTGTTTGAGTTGAGCGGTTACTCTGAAAATGGCCAGGAGTACCGGAAAAAGGCTGCTGCAATATTAAAGAATCTGACAGATAAATATCGCGCAGCTGTAGGTACAAGTCATGGCTTTCTGTTACTTCACAGTACAGGCAGTAAACCTGGTAACAGCGAAGTTGATCTTCCTCTTAATTATGCTGATTATTATTACCTTGAAGCACTTTTACGATCAAAAACTATTAAATGAAAATCATATGAAAAAGACGATTATTGTACTCACTGCTCTGTTATTTGTATTTCAGAGTATTCTTGCCCAGAAAGTACCAGCCGCAAAAGCTCTTACCAACGATGAGCGCATGGAATGGTGGCGCGAAGCACGGTTTGGGATGTTTATTCACTGGGGTGTTTACGCACTGCCAGCCGGAATATGGGACGGCCGTCAGATTGGGGGCATTGGTGAATGGATAATGAACCGCGGAAAAATTCCGGTAGCTGATTACCAGAGAATGGCAAAGAATTTCAATCCTGTAAATTACGATCCTGATGCCTGGGTAAGAATGGCCAAAGATGCCGGGATGAAGTATATTGTTATTACATCAAAACATCATGATGGTTTTGCCCTTTTCGAAAGTAAGGCCAGTAAGTGGAATGTTGTCGATGCTACAGCATATGGCAAAGATCTTCTTAAACCTCTTGCTGAAGCATGTAAAAAATATGGCATTAGGCTTGGCTTTTATTATTCACAGGCACAGGACTGGAACAACCCGGGAGGATCTGCTGCACGGAAACCCATGAAAGAGGGCTGGGCTAATCCCGATTCCGTTATCATAGATGCTTACACCAAAGAACACAAGGGGCATTGGGATCCGGCACAGGAAAAGAAAACATTCGACCAATACATTGATGATGTGTCTGTTCCTCAGGTAAAAGAACTTCTCACAAATTATGGAGAGGTGGCAGTTCTGTGGTGGGACACACCCACGAATATGACAGATGCCGCAGCAACAAAACTCCAGTCACTTCTTTCAATTCAGCCAAATATTATTACCAACGATCGTCTGAAACGACCCAATTTCCCGGGCGATCATAAAACACCTGAACAAAGAATCCCGAATCTTAAAGATCTCGATGGTACCGACTGGGAGACATGCATGACGATGAATGGCACATGGGGCTATAAGAGCTATGATCAGAAATATAAAACTCCTGAAACTCTGATCCGTAACCTGATGGATATCACGTCAAAGGGAGGAAACTTCCTTCTTAATGTCGGCCCGACAGATCTGGGTGAATTTCCGCAGGAAAGCATCGATATTCTTGCTAAAATGGGAGCCTGGATGAAAGTAAACGGAGAAGCTGTATATAGTACACAAGCCAGTCCATGGGGCCTGTTCGAATGGGGACGCTGCACAAAAAAAGAGACAAAAGACGGAACAATTCTCTATTTTTCAGTGTTTAACTGGCCTGCCGATGGGAAACTGGTAATTAACGGAATCCCGAATAAAGTCACATCAGCCCGGCTTCTTGCAAATGGAGTGAATGTTAAGGCATCAACTTCAAAAGAAGGTGTTCTTACTCTTACTCTTCCAACAACAGCACCTGATCCGATTGCGTCAGTTGTTAAAGTTGAAGTTAGAGGAAAAGTAGTCGGAAAAACAGCAGCAGAACTTTATAACTAGATTTTTGAAATATAAAATAACTAATTGGTCTTGATTAATTACCGTTGGCTTCAGCCAACCGTTCAGGAATGACAACAAGACGGGCTTTAGCCCAAATATGTCAGGACTAAAGTCCATTCTGAAGAGAGCTCTTAACCGTTGGCTGAAGCCAACGGTAATTGAATTTATAATTGATGATTCTAATCCAAGGCTACAAATGGATATACGATGAAAAAAGTTTTAACTAAGTTCTGCTTCCTATTATTTTCAGGTTTACTTTCATTATTTCCGCCGGCATTTTCGAAACCAGCACCAGCAAAGGTTGTTAAGGTAAACTCCATCACTGCTTTTCAGCGAGCCATCTACGAATCTCAACCCGGCGATCAGATAGTTCTGACAAATGGCATCTATACAACTACTGAAAGTATCGTCATAAAAAACCCCGGAACTGCTGTTAATAAAATAACAATACAGGCTGAAACGGAAGGAGGCGTCGAAATTGCAGGTACCAATGGG
>JANNKF010000261.1:0-3679 GCA_031396165.1 Bacteroidales bacterium
AGTTTTTCCTTCCTCTCTTTCATTGTGTCATCTGTATTACTTATTGGTTACCTGTATAAAGCACCACTTTTATACGGAGGAAATGTAATTCCGGTTTCACTTCCATCTGCCATCTGTTTTTTCCTGTTCAGTTTAACTTTACTACGGGAATACATTTCCCATATCCTGAAGATAAATCTGTTAAATGATAATAAGGTTACCAGGCTCCTTTTAAAATACTTTTTACCGGTTATTATTTCTATAAGTATTCTTCAGGGCTTTTTGGATGCTGTCTTTTCATTCAATGATGATAATCCATCTTTGACAGCTGCAATTATCCTTTTTATTGTAATCATTATCACATCCTTTATGGTGTACAGAGTTTCAGCAATAATAGGAACCCAACTATTGGATGCTGAAAGAAAATTAAAGGAAAGCGATACAAAATATAAAATGATCGCCGATTATAACTTCGACTGGGAATTCTGGCAAACAACCGATAAAAAATTCAGGTACAATTCCCCTTCATGTGAAAGAATTTCAGGTTATAAACCAATGGATTATACCATAAACCCTGATCTGTTTACTCTGATTATTCATCCTGATGACCTGCAGATTTTTAATACTCATCTTAGTCCCGCAAAGAAAAAGATTCATGCTCCGGAATTGATTACAGAATTGTAACCAGAACAGGGGAAATACGATGGATTAATCATGTTTGCCAGCCGGTATACAGCGAAAATGGAACAAATCTTGGCCGACGCGGGAGTAACAGCGATATTACAAAAAGGAAGAATGCCGAAGCTTTAAATCAGGAACTGAATAAAAAGCTAAAAGAATTAAATGCCGATAAGGACAGGTTTATAGCTATACTTGGCCACGACCTGAAGAGCCCATTCAATGTTATCCTGGGAATGTCTGAGGTATTGATTGAAAGTGCTGGTAATCTTGAGATCAGTAAGGTTGAAGAAATGGCAGCTGTTCTTAATAAAACAGCCCGGAGTACTTATAATTTGCTTGAGGATATTCTTATCTGGGCAGCAGCTCAGCAGGGAAAAATTCCTTTCAGACCTGAATATCTGAATTTCAATGAAGTTTGCAGAAATATTTTTGTACTTCTCTCTCCGAATGCTGAAGCAAAAAATATATCAATCAAACTTTCTTCTGCTGATAACTTACGGATTTATGCTGATAATGAAATGTTGAAAACAATACTGCGTAACCTGATTTCGAATGCAATAAAATTTACAAAATCCGGAGGAACTATAACTATTACTGCTGAAGTTGAGTCTGATAAAACATCTGTCATGATAACTGATACAGGGATAGGTATATCGACTGAAAACATGTCTAAGCTATTTGATATCACTCAGGTAATGACAACAAAAGGAACCCTCAATGAAAAGGGTACGGGCCTGGGACTATTGCTCTGTAAGGATTTCATCGAAAAGCACCATGGTAAGATCAGGGTTACGAGTGAGGTGGGTATTGGCAGCAGTTTTCAATTTATCATGCCATTAAACCCTCAACCTGGATCCTGATAAAATCAATTGAATTAAACTTAAAGCTAATCTTCAGGTGATTTCAATTCCATTTACCTGAAAGTCTGTTTTGTTGTATTTTAAGGTGTTTGTGCGATTTTGAACAAACAAAATGACCCGGGCTTTTGTTTAACAGTCATGGCTAAAGCAATTCTCATAATCAGTATTCTGGTTTCAGGTCTCTGCGATGAAGGCCAGCCAATCACCCTGGATTGAAAGGTGGGGAATTGAGATTTTAACTTTAATTTGAACTGTATAGTTCCTGTTTGACAACTGAATCTTTTTAAAATGAATTAATAGTAACACTTTATATGAATCTGGAAACTCTGATCGAATACAACCCCATTTTGCTGGCATTTCTAGCAACTATGTTTACATGGGGTCTTACCGCTTTAGGATCCGCAATGGTTTTTTTCTTCAGATCAATAAATAAAAAGGTATTAAATTCCATGCTTGGTTTTGCTGCAGGAGTTATGATCGCCGCCAGCTTCTGGTCGCTTCTGAAGCCTGCAATAGAAATGACAGAAGAAAGTGGGGGTGTTCCCTGGGTTCCTGCTTTAATCGGGTTCTTAACCGGAGGAGCATTTATTTTCCTTATCGATAAAATTCTACCCCACCTGCATATGGGTCTCTCTATCGATAAGGCTGAGGGTATCAAAACATCGTGGCAGCGAAGTGTATTGCTTGTTACCGCAATCACACTCCATAATATACCAGAAGGGCTTGCTGTGGGTGTCTCTTTTGGCGCACTTGCGCATAATCCCGACACAGGTGTACTGGCTGGGGCTATAGCACTGGCAATAGGTATCGGATTGCAAAATTTCCCTGAAGGCGCTGCAGTTTCGATCCCTCTGCGGCGGGAAGGATTCACAAGATTAAAGGCGTTTAATTATGGACAACTCTCCGGTATCGTTGAACCCATTGCCGGGGTTATTGGTGCATATCTTGTCTTGACAATCACCCCACTGCTTCCTTATGCACTTTCATTTGCTGCCGGCGCTATGATTTTTGTTGTTGTCGAGGAATTAATCCCCGAATCACAGACCGGAAACGAGACTGACTTCTCCACAATAGGAGCGATGCTGGGTTTTGCTACAATGATGCTGCTTGATGTTGGACTCGGCTGATTTCCTATTCTTCCATTATTAGTTTTGCCGTATAAGCACGCTTCTGAAACATTGCTTCAGGCCTAAATCTTAATACTTTGGAGAGAAAACTTTAACCTGGCATTAACATCATTCTGAGAAGTTTTAAAATATTTTTACTGCATAAAAATTTATACGGATGCAACAATGAAAATATTTTTCCTGACTTGTCCACCTCTTTTGGCAAGGAAATTTTTAGGATTGAATATCAAGTGATTGCGTAAATAAAGTTGTAAAACTGTCGCACTAAGGCATTTTTTTGCTACGATACAACATCTGAATCTAGCGCTTTGAATTACTTACAGCAGGAATACTAAGGGAAAACTACCCCTTCAAAGAGTTCTGGAATAAAATAGCGGATTTTTCGCCGTAGGCGATAAATTATTGTAGAAAAACAAACGACATATTAATTTTTACCGCGTAGCGGTTATACAATTGCTTAGAATTCAGAGAAATATTAAATTTGTTCAGCTGCATTAATTAAAAAATTCAATCTATGAAACCTGGTACATTCACCCAAATTTATGTTCAGCTGGTATTTGCTGTAAAAAACAGGGAAACAGCGTTAAGAAAGGAAATCCGACCTCATGTATTTGAGTATATGAGTGGAATCCTGACAAATCACAAACATAAATCCATTATAATTAATGGCCTTTCAAATCATGTCCATATTCTCCTTGGATTGAATCCTTCGATCTCAGTTTCAGATACTGTCCATGAGGTAAAGAGAAGTTCAACGCTTTTTATTAATAGAGAGCGACTCTGCGTTGGTAGATTCTCTTGGCAGGAAGGCTATGGAGCATTCAGTTATAGTCGTTCGCAAATTTCCGACATTTATAATTATATTGAGAATCAGGAAGAAACTCATAAGATAAAGACATTTCAAAAGGAATATGTTCAATATCTTAATAAACGTGAAATGGAATTTGATGAAAAATTCTTATACGAATTCTGGGAAAATCCTGTTTAACCTCTCCGAGGTAAGAAAATCATTTATTATATCTCTGGCTACAA
>JANNKF010000342.1:0-2052 GCA_031396165.1 Bacteroidales bacterium
AAGGATACAGGTAAGCCCATCCTTCCCATAGACACTATGCTGTTAAGCACCGACCCCCCGGCTTTTGCGGCCTGAGGCTGGTCGTTTTTAAAAATAATGTCGAGGACTGTCTCCCCGATTCCATAGATTTTTCTCATATTATAATATTATTAATTGTGAAAATACTTTTTTTTTGCCACAAAGACACCAAGACACAAAGGTTCACTAAGAAATATTCTTAATTCGTTACTTTTGTCAAAGAATAAATAAATTATAATCAGATGAAAGCAATGATGCTCACCGGAATCAGGCAGATGGAGATGAAAGAAATTCCTGAGCCATCAATTGTAAATCCGACGGATGTGAAAATTAAAATGTCTGTGCTTGGGATTTGCGGATCAGACATTCATTATTATACACAGGGACAGATCGGATCTCAGAAAGTAGAATATCCATTCGCTGTGGGACATGAGGGTGCCGGTATTGTTACTGAAACAGGAAACGAAGTCACCAGGGTAAAACCGGGAGATAAAATTGCAATTGAACCCGCCATGCCATGCCGGGAATGTGACCAGTGTCTTGCAGGCAGGCACCATACCTGTCGTAAGTTAAGGTTTCTGGGTTGCCCCGGACAAGCAGAAGGGTGTATGATGGAATACATAATAATGCCTGAGGAAAGTTGTTTCCCGCTAAAAGGTAAGCTAACAGCAGACCATGGTTCAATCTCGGAACCTCTTGCCATTGGAGTTTATGCAGTTAAAAAATCAGGTGGTGTTAAAGATTTAACAATAGGAATTTTAGGTTTTGGTCCAATTGGAATGAGTGTTATGCTGGCTGCAAAAGCACAAGGTGTTGCCCGTATTTTTATAACGGATAAAATCGAAAAGAGGCTGTTAATTGCAGGTTCAGAAGGTGCAACATATACCGGAAATCCTTTAAAAACAGATGTAGTTTCTGAAATTATCCAAAAATCGACGCTGGGACTCGATGTTGTATTTGAATGTTGTGGTCAGCAGGAGGCTTTTGATCAGGCTGTTAATATTCTTAAACCGGGAGGAAAACTGGTTGTTGTGGGCATACCTGAATTTGAGAGATGGACGATGAATGTTGAGTCAACCAGGCGAAGGGAGATTTCGTTACAGTTTATCCGTCGACAGGTAGATTGCGTTCAGCCGACTCTTGAGATGATGGAAAATGGAAAAATCAATATAGATAAAATGGTAACGCACCGTTTTCCGTTTGCAAAAAGCAAAGAGGCATTTGACCTCGTTGCTTCTTATGGCGATGGTGTTATGAAAGCTATGATTGATTTCTAAAAAAGATATTTCGGTGCGATGCACCTTGATGAATCATATCGGATCATTTCCTGCTACTACTACAAATATTCCGGTGCTACGCACCTTAAAACATCAGGATAATATCCTGAGTATTGAGCAGCATCGCTGCGAAATATTTGTAGGAAAAGGTTTCTTAAGACAAATACAAAGGTGCATCGCACCGGAATATGGTTCTTCTATTCCCTATAAATATACAGCACCCAGTCTTTATAATCCGGAACATTCGGATAGCTTTCAGGAGCACTGAACTGAAGAATCGTGTCTCCCTGAATTGATCTGATATCATAAACCTTTCCGGTTGAAGGATTGATCCAGTGATACTTATATCTTCTTCCTGCTGAAGGCTCATCCATCTCAAGCTTTACTACCCCGCCATATCTAAGGTACAAAACGTACTCTTCTCCTGGTTTTGCCAGACAAAAAGGCTGAGGATACTCTTTAATAAGTTCAGGATGCGGCGACATATTCCACCATTTGATATTCTTAAAGAAAGATGCCAGATGCTTCATTGAAACAGCACCTTCATAATCGTATGTTGTTCGTTCAAAGCCCTTTTCATAAGGCCAGGTTCCCCCACCCCCGGGAGCTTCAGGTACACTCGCAAGCCATACATGCCCGCCGCCATATGTATGTCCCGCGGCTCCTGAAAGGATTGCCGACCAGGCAGCAAATCTTACATCCAAACCTGTTGGATTACCTTCTATAAACTCATACCATGGTTCGGTAACAACAATTG
>JANNKF010000352.1:0-14987 GCA_031396165.1 Bacteroidales bacterium
GAAAAATATTTGTAATGGGATAACGATAAAAAATCGTAAAATTATTGTTACCTTGTAGTTAATAATTTCAGATTTAAACCGTTATCCACATACATTTTATTACTGATTAACTGATTATGGAAAACCCAAAGAATCTAATAATTGTCATTTTTGGTGCCTCAGGCGACCTGACATCACGTAAGCTTATACCGGCAATATATTCCCTGAAGACGCAAAACCTTATGCCTGAGAAGTATGCAATAATGGGTGTAGGCAGAACAAAATTTTCCACAGAAGAGTTCAGAACAAAGATGAGTGAGGCAATCGTTACGTTTTCAGAGGAGAAGGTTAAGGATAAGGAAATTATTTCGTCTTTTGTTAAGGATGTATACTACCATTCTATGGATAATTCTTCAGAGCGGGGGTACATCGACCTCAGGACTCTTCTGGAGGGTTTCTGTAAAGATTGCAGTATAGGCGGTAATTATATTTTCTACCTGGCCACGCCTCCCAGCATGTATGATGTAATATCTGTGAATCTGGCAAAAGCCGGTTTAATGGATCAGGAAACAGGTTCGCGACGATTAATAATCGAAAAACCTTTCGGTTATGATCTTCAGTCGGGCAGGCAGCTCAACAAAACACTTCACGAACTCATTTTGGAAGAACAGATATACAGGATTGATCATTACCTGGGAAAGGAAACAGTTCAGAACCTGCTTGTTACCAGGTTTGCAAATGGTATGTTTGAACCATTATGGAACAGGAACTATATTCACCGCATTGAAATAACATCTGCTGAAAGTATAGGCGTGGAGGAGAGAGGTGGATACTACGATGCCTCAGGAGCTCTGCGTGACATGGTTCAGAACCATCTGCTTCAGATGGTAGGTCTGACCGCTATGGAACCGCCATCATCACTTGATCCTGATGCAATCAGGAATGAGGTTCTTAAGGTATTTCAATCACTACAGCCTATAAAAGAAGAAGATGTGCCAATGCAGGTTGTGAGAGGACAGTATACAGGCTCTCTGATAAGAGGTGAATGTGTAAGTGGTTACCGTAACGAAAAGGGAGTAGCTGTTGATTCCCGGACAGAAACATACGTGGCAATTAAATTTTTTATTAATAACTGGAGATGGGGTGGGGTTCCCTTTTATATCAGAACAGGGAAACGACTCCCCACCCGGGTTACGGAGGTTGTAATCCATTTTAAACAAACGCCTCATCACCTATTCCAGCGTGAAGCCGGAAAAGTTCCTGCTAATCAGCTCATTATACGAATACAGCCCGATGAGGGAATGTTATTGAAATTTGATATGAAACAGCCGGGTGCCGGGTTCAATATTAAAAATGTTAACATGGATTTTCACTACAAAGATCTGGCTAATATAAGGGTTCCCTCAGCATATGAAAGATTATTGCACGATGTAATGCTCGGAGACTCCACACTTTTTTCACGTGATGATGAGGTGGAAACTGCCTGGAAATTTCTTGAGCCTATTCAACATGCCTGGGCTAATAATCCTGATATTAAGATTTTTGGATATCCTGGAGGTACCTGGGGACCTTTAACAGCAAAAGATCTTATTGAAGGGGAGGGATTGGAGTGGCGGTATCCTTGTAAAAATCTGGCAGATGATGAGTTATATTGTGAACTGTAGAAGAAGGAGTGGGAGATTGGGAGACGAAGAGACAAAGAGACAAAGAGACAAAGAGACAGGATAAACTAAAGAAAGATAAGTGAATAGTTTAATCAATATATTTCCAACACCATATGAACTGGCAGAGCGATTTGCTCAGGAGCTGGCTGGTATGATTAAAGAATCGGAAAAAACAGGGAAATATTTTACTTTGGCTTTATCGGGTGGATCTACTCCCGGACTTTTGTTTTCCGTAATGGGAGATCATTTTTCGAGGTCTGTACCATGGAAACAGGTTCATCTGTTCTGGGGTGATGAACGATGTGTACCACCTGAAGATATCGAAAGCAACTATGGTATTGCGAAAAAGAAACTAATTGAAAAAATAGATATTCCATTATCCAATATCCACAGGATAATGGGAGAGGAGGACCCTATATCAGAAACTGCCAGATATTCTGAGGAAATTAAATTATTTACGGATTCCCGTGAAGGCTTTCCTGTGTTTGATATGGTTATTCTCGGATTGGGAGATGATGGCCATACAGCCTCAATTTTTCCTGAACATATGGAACTTCTCACTTCACAAAATGTCTGTGAGCTTGCCTTTCATCCCAAAACTCTTCAACGACGTATTACTATAACCGGAAGCGTAATAAATAACTCGCTTAGAGTGGCTTTTCTTGTTACCGGAAGGACTAAAGCAGAAATAGTGGAGGCGATTATCAATAAAAGGGCCTCTTCTGAAAACTTTCCTGCTTCATTTATTGTTCCTGTAAATGGTAAGCTGAGTTGGTTCATCGATAAGGAGGCAGCCAGATTATTGTAATTTATTTTATCTTTGAATACATTTTATTAACTTAAAATTTTACTGCCATGTCACACGAAAAAGCCAAAGAACAGACTAAAGTTAAAAAGGAGCCTGCCAAGAATCTGAAAGAAAAGCGTGCTGCAAAAAAAGCAAAAAAAGAAGAGAAGAAGAGACTATAATCAATTGTATCAAATAAAAAATCCCGGTCAGCCGACCGGGATTTATTAATAAATCTTATGTATAGATAATAAACTAAGCTAGTCTTACATCTACTGCATTAATTCCTTTTTTGCCTTCCTGAAGTTCGAATGTAACTTCGTCATTCTCTTTGATTTGATCTTTCAAACCGGAAACGTGTACAAAATACTCATTGTCCGAATCTGCATCTTTAATGAATCCGAATCCTTTTGATACATTAAAAAATTTCACTGTTCCTTTGTTCATTTTATTCTGTTTTTAAAATTAGTGGCGCAATTTAATTAAAATATTTGAGATTCACTCAATTATTTAATATTAAACTGATAATTAGCAGTTTTGTTTATTTTTAAGCGCTTTAATGTCTGCCAATAAAATATTTCTACTTTTACCCATCTTAATTAGATCTACAAATAGTATGAAAAAGTTACTGTGCCTTTTAACCTTTGTTTGTTTAACAGAGGTTGTATTAATGTCTCAGAATGACATTCAGACAGTTGCTGAAAAATCTGATTTCAAATCAACTTCTGATTATTCTGATGTAATGTCATTTATTGATAACCTGAAAAAGTCATCTCCTTATATAAAAGTTGAAACCATAGCAACTTCTGTTGAGGGCAGAGTTGTCCCATTATTGATAATAGGAAACCCATTACCTCAATCGCCAGAAGATCTTAAAAAGGATAAGAGAATTGTTGTTTATGTGCAGGCAAATATTCATGCTGGTGAAGTTGAAGGTAAAGAAGCTTCACTTATGTATGCCAGAGATATTCTGAAAGAGAAAAACTCCCCGGTGCTCAAAAATGTAGTACTGCTTATCTGTCCAAATTTTAATCCCGATGGAAATGAACCGATAAGTCCGAATAACAGAACCCATCAGAATGGTCCTGAAAATGGAGTTGGTGTACGGTATAACGGACAAATGCTTGACCTTAACCGGGATGCGATGAAAGCGGAGTCGCCTGAGGTAAAAGGGGTGTTATCCAACATTTTTAATCGTTGGGATCCTTCGGTTTTTATGGATTGCCATACCACAAACGGATCGTATCATGTTGAACCGGTTACTTTTACATGGATGGTTAATCCGAATGGAGATAAATCATTACGTGACTACATGAGTGAAAAAATGATGCCTGAGATGTCGAAAAGGTTATTTGAGGCTTATAAGGTTGAAAATTGTTTTTACGGAGAATTTATCGATATGATGGATCCTGAAAAAGGTTGGATTCTTGAAGCTTCCGAGCCAAGGTATATGAGTAATTATTTTGGTCTCAGAAACAGGCTTGGAATTCTGAATGAGAATTATGTCTATGCCGATTACAAATCGAGGGTAACCGGATGCTACTTTCTGATAAAATCTTTACTTGATTATACTTCATCTCATAATTCTGAAATTAAAAGTATGCTGAAGGAGGTTGACGACAAAACTGTTTCACGTGGTTTAAGGCCATCTGCAGCCGACTCATTTGCAATTGAATATAAGGTCAGACCTGCCCCTGAAAAGGTGAAAATCAGAACATATGAAGCCGATCTTGTAACCGATGCAAATGGAAGAAGGAGTTATAAAAAGAGTGAAAGGCAGAAGGATGTGACAGTTCCATATTATATTGATTACTACCCCGCAAAGAGTTTTAAATTTCCCTTCGCATATATTATAACAGTTAAAGAGCCGCAGATCATCGCATTACTTAAGTTCCATGGAATTAAGCTCGAAAAGCTATCGGTCTCTGCAAAGATTAAAGCTGAACGATTTGTTATTTCAGAGCTTAAAGGTTCAGCACGTCTTAACCAGGGACACTATACAAATACAATTAATGGGGAGTACAGAATTGAAGAAGTTGAATTTCCTGAGGGCAGCATAGTTGTAAGAACTGCCCAGCCGCTGGCAAATGTTGCAGCATATCTGATCGAACCGCAATCAAATGACGGACTCATGACATGGAATTATTTAGACAGGTATCTTACACCTCAATGGGGCTCAGGATTTAATCCATATCCGGTATATAAAATTCTGGAAAACACTGATTTACCAACAGAACCATTTTAAGATTGTTGTGAACGGTCGCGACTGTTCACTACGGTAATTATATTGGAATTGTAAAAAAGACATTTTTTTCAGACCTTTGCGGCCTGAATAACTTAAGCAAATTTACTGATTATGAGAAAATGGCGCGTTGAGGATTCTGCAGAATTATACAATATTAACGGTTGGGGTGTCGATTATTTTTCAATAAATGAAAAGGGAAACGTTACTGTTAAACCACAAAAGAACGGAGCTTCTGTTGACCTGAAAGACCTTTTGGATGAACTCATGCTGTCGGATGTTTCGACCCCTGTGCTTGTAAGGTTCCCTGATATTCTCGATGACAGGATTCTTAGTATCTCAAATTGTTTCAAATCTGCATCTGAGGAGTATGGCTATAAAGCCCAGAATTTCATTATTTACCCGATTAAGGTAAATCAGATGCGTCCGGTTGTTGAAGAGATTGTAAGTCATGGAAAAAAATTCAATATTGGTCTGGAGGCCGGATCAAAGCCTGAACTTCATGCAGTTATAGCGATTAATACCGATCCTGAATCGTTGATAATATGTAATGGATATAAGGATGAGGATTATATCGAACTGGCACTTCTGGCCCAGAAAATGGGTAAAAGGATTTTTCTTGTAGTTGAGAAGCTCAATGAACTTAAACTTATTACCTCCATATCGAAAAGGCTGAAAGTTAAGCCAAATCTGGGTATCAGAATAAAGCTCGCGAGTGTCGGTAGCGGAAAATGGGAGGATTCAGGGGGTGATATAAGCAAGTTTGGTCTTACATCGAGCGAATTGCTCGAGGCCATCGACTTCCTTGAAAGGAATAAGATGACTGACTGTGTTAAGCTGATCCATTTTCATATTGGTAGTCAGGTTACGAAGATCCGTCGCATTAAAATAGCCCTGCGAGAGGCATCACAGTTTTATGTTCAGCTTTATAAAATGGGATTCAAGGTTGAATTTGTGGATATCGGAGGTGGTCTGGGTGTTGATTATGATGGCACAGGCTCATCAAACAGCGAAAGCAGTGTAAATTACACTATTCAGGAGTATGTGAATGACTCTATAAGTACATTTGTCGATGCCAGTAATAAGAACAATATTCCGCATCCCAATGTAATTACCGAATCTGGCAGATCACTTACAGCTCATCACTCAGTCCTTATATTTGAAGTACTTGAGACGACCACACTTCCATCGTGGGATCCTGAGGACCTGATTACTGATCAGGATCATGAACTTGTAAAGGAATTATTTCTTCTTTGGGATAATTTTAACCAGTCAAGGATGCTGGAGACTTGGCACGATGCTCAACAGATTCGCGAAGAGGCTCTTGACCGATTCAGTTTTGGACTGGTTGATCTGAAGACCCGGGCACAGATAGAAAGGTTGTTCTGGTCTATTGCACGGAAGGTATATCTGATGGCAAATAATACCAAACATGTTGCGGAGGAATTACGACAGATTTCCAGAATATTATCGGATAAATATTTCTGTAACTTTTCCTTATTTCAGTCATTGCCGGATGCCTGGGCGATAGATCAGATTTTCCCGATAATGCCGATTCACCGTCTTAACGAGGAACCTGTCAGGACTGCCACAATCCAGGATATGACATGCGATTCCGATGGGAAGATAGACAACTTTATCTCTACCCGTAATTCATCACACCACCTTCCTGTTCACTCACTGAGGGGAAAGGAAAGATATTACCTTGGCGTATTCCTGGTTGGAGCCTACCAGGAGATACTCGGCGATTTGCATAACCTCTTCGGCGATACAAATGCCGTTCATGTGTCGGTTGACTGTGATGGGTATAAAATTGATCAGATCATTGATGGAGAGACTGTTGCCGAGGTTCTCGATTATGTGCAATACAACTCGAAAAAGATGGTTCGCACTGTGGAATCGTGGGTGACATCGTCAGTCAAGGCAGGGATCATAACCTTGGAAGAGGGTAAGGAATTTCTTTCAAATTACCGTTCAGGGTTGTATGGTTATACATATCTTGAATAGCATGGAAGTTGAATTTCATAAAAGATAGACCTAAAGAATAATTATTCTAATCCAGTATACTATGCCAGGTTTATGAATGTCTATCAATTCAGAACCTGGCTTTTTATTTGAAAACATGAAAAAGCTTGTTTTATCACTCTCTGCCCTGTGCTGCTTAATGGTTTTTGCCCAGAAGGGCAATTCTTATCAGAGTACCTGGGATAAATCGAAACCTGAAGATTTGAAGATTTCAGCAGAAAAGTACTCATGCAGTAAAAAAACAGGAATCTGCTATTTTATGTCAAACAACACTGATAATCTGGTTCTTGAAATAGAGGTTAAAGATATTAGGGTACAAAATCGGATACTTAAAGAGGGGATGACCCTCTGGATCAATATGGATGGTAAACAGGTAAAAGGTATGGGAGTCAGGTTTCCTAAAGGTGCCGGAAACACCGGCAAAGAGGTAAATCTGATAACCGCATTGTCAATGGCTAATACCATCGAACTTATTGGATTCTCAGGGGAAAGTGAACGACAGTTCCCATCTGCAAATGCCGATAGTTTCAGCGGACAGATTACGATTGATGCTTTCAATGTTTTAAAGTACAGGATGGTAATTCCATTAACTAAAATTCCATTGCGGAACTCAAAGGAAGCAAATGGAACTATGCCTTTCTGCATTGGAATTGAATATGGGGCCGGTACAAAAGTCAAAGATACCCGGTCATCAGTGATTTTGTGGGTAAGAAATGTCATACTTGCAACTGGCAGGTAGTTTTTATAGTTTTATCCCCTGGATCTGTGCCCTGTTTTATTAATTTCGATAAATTGTGAGGTAGATAATGGCTGATAAAAAGATACAAAGCCGGAATTACTCCGGAAATATATTTGTAGTTCTGGCATACAGGATTCTCCTGATATTGTTACTCTTCTCATTGTGCAGGATTGGTTTCTATCTGTTCAATTACAAGATGTTTCCGGGAATCTCCATCAGCCAGTTTATGATCATTCTTAAAGGAGGTGTCGTTTTTGATTTATCAGCGGTTGTCTATATAAACATCCTGTTTATTCTTTTACACATTATACCCTTCGATCTTCGCTACAAAGATGTATATCAGTCAGTGGTAAAGTATATATTCTTTCTTACGAACGGTATTGCCATAGCTATGAACGGGATGGATTTCGTCTATTACCGTTTTGTTGATAAGAGGGCAACTGCTGACGTTTTCAGAACCTTTGAAAATGAATCAAATATGGGGAAACTGTTTTTCAGGTTTCTTTATGATTACTGGCCTGCTACCCTGTTTACCTTTTTTGTATGGTTTCTGATGGTTTTTCTCTATAACAAGATTAAACCTCGACAACCGAAACCTTCAAACAAGATTGCTTACTATTCATTTAATGTACTGATGATTCCCGTAATTCTTGCATTGGTTATTGGTGCAGCACGGGGAGGGTATAAGCATTCAACACGGCCAATTACTATAAGCAATGCAGCCCGGTATGTTAATGCTCCACGAGACGTGGCTATCGTACTAAACACTCCCTTCAGTATCTTCCGGACATTCGGAAAGAAATCGTTGGTCAGATATGATTTTTTTGAAAGTGAAAAACTACTGAATCTTTATAATCCACACTATAAACCGGCAGGGGATAAACCTTTCTCCGGCGAAAATGTTGTTGTAATAATTCTTGAAAGTTTTGCCCGTGAGTATATCGGGTCGTTGAATCCTGGTCTTGAAAATGGTAAATATCAGGGATATACACCTTTCATAGATTCCCTTATCAGTGTTGGTCTGACATTCGATGTATCGATCGCTAACGGGAAAAAATCGATTGATGCGATGCCCTCAATTCTTGCCTCTGTTCCATCGCTGGAGACCCCATATACAATATCTCATTACGCTAATAATCAGATCAACGGTCTGCCTGAATTACTTAAGCGGAAAGGCTATTACACAGCATTTTTTCATGGAGCTCCAAATGGATCAATGGGATTCGATTCATTTGCGAAAACAGCCGGATTTGATGACTATATTGGATTAGATCAATATCCTGAAAAATCTGATTTCGATGGAATGTGGGGTGTATGGGATGAACCGTTTTTTCATTATTTTGCATCCCGGCTGAATGGGTTTAAGCAGCCTTTTCTGGCATCAGTATTTTCAGTTTCATCGCATCATCCTTTTAAAGTACCTGAGAAATATGAAGGTAAATTTAGAAAAGGACCGGCTCCTATTATTGAAGTAGTAGGGTATACTGATTATGCGTTACGTGAAATGTTCAATGAGATGTCATCAATGCCCTGGTTTAAAAATACACTTTTTGTTATAACAGCTGACCATACAAACGAATCAATCCATAAGGAATATCAGAACAACTTCGGTTCTTATAGTATCCCGATAATATTTTACAAGCCTGGTGGTAACCTGAAAGGAATTAAGCACAGGATAGCTCAGCAGATTGATATTATGCCAACTGTTTTGAATTATTTAAATTATGATGAAGAATACATAGCTTTTGGCAATAACCTTCTTGATGATTCGTCTGAATCTTTTGCGTTTAATACTTCAGGAAGTACATATCATCTTTATATGAAAGATCATCTGTTAGAGATGATGGATGCCAAGCCGATCGGACTTTTTAATTATAAGCAAGATATTTTCCTCGAAAAGAATCTGTTAGAGGAAAGTGGGGATCTTCTGTTTCAAATGGAAGAGAAGCTCAGGTCTGTTATGCAGACTTATAATTGCAGATTGCTCGATAATAATATGATTGTAAGAAAAGAGTAGCAGTAATTCATTTTATCCCAAACTTGTTTTATCTTTAGGATCATTCTACAGAAACTTTCTAAAACAAAAAATAAATTATTATGAAATCACGTCGCCAGTTTTTAAAACTTGCAGGAACAGGGGTTCTTGCTGCCGGAGCAACATCATTATATGCTTATCCCAATATGCCGGTATCTGTTGATCAGGCAAAAAATACTTTCACTATAGGAATGGCTGGATATACATTTCTTCGGTTCGATGTTGAAAAAACAATTGCGATTATGAAAAGGGCAGGTGTTACAAATCTATCGCTCAAGGATTTTCATATGCCAATGAATAGTACACAAGAACAGATAAACACAGTTTTGGCCAAATTTAAAAGTGCTGGATTGAATGTCTATACTGTCGGGGTTATTTACATGAAAACCAAAGAGTCTGTAGACCAGGCATTTGAGTATGCAAAGATGGCCGGTGTTAAAATGATTGTTGGTGCTCCGAATTATGAACTTCTGCCTTATGTAGAGGAAAAGATTAAGACTTATGATTTTAAACTTGCGATACATAACCATGGTCCGGATAATCCTCTCTTCCCAAATGCTACAGATATCTGGAATCATATAAAGGAGCTTGATTCAAGGATTGGTATTTGCATAGATATCGGACATACCACCCGTGACGGACAGGATCCTTCAGAAGATATAAAGAAATATAAATCAAGGATTTATGATGTTCATATTAAAGACGTCGACAAAGCAGCTAAAGAAGGAAAAACCGTTGAAATGGGACGTGGAATTATTGATATTCCAAAAGTAATTGCAACTCTGAGGAAAATAAAGTATTCAGGAAGCTGCAGCCTTGAATTTGAAAAAGACATGAATGATCCGCTTGCAGGAATTGCTGAATCGATCGGTTATTTCAAAGGAGTAATGGCTTGTAAATAGGCAATAGGCAATAGGCAAATTATAGAAGTACTCTTGAACCTTGAACCTTGAACCTTTCCTAGTATTTCTTCAGTAGATCGAGGAGTTTACTGTCGAGTTTATGGCCATACCATTCTGTATAATTGATATCCGTCCGTCCTGAATCCATAATGCCAAAATCGCCTCTGAAATTCCAGAGAGCATAACCAATTCCATTATTAGTGAGGATATCAATAACATCTCCAAACCAGGCGAGAAAGATCTCGTGAGGTGTTTTTTTCCAGCAGCCGCATTCCCCGCAGTGAACACCAACACCTTTTTCCACAAGATCTATCCATGGTTTGTAAAATTCCTCCAGCTGCTGTCTGCCATAATACTTACCGTCAATCGTCCCTGGCCAGACCGGCGTTGGAGCCTGAGAAGGGTCCTTCCAAACCCAGGTAGCCTGATAGTGTGAGATTACCCCGGGCCAATAACCACGGCAGCTCTGGGCAATATTAAGATCTGTAATTTCAGGTATGACATTGTTTCCCCCGCCATTCCCGTCGGCTATTATCAGGCGGTCAGGGCTAACTTTTCTGATTGCATTTGAAGCACCTTCAGCCACGAGTCGGTAAGTCGCTCCGGGAACAGGTCCTTTTTTTGCAAACTGATCATTCATATCTTCAATATAAGCTGGTTCGTTAAGCAGATCAAAGCTTAATTTGTCTGTAGAGATGTTTTTATACCTCTCTGCCCACATTCCCCAGTGAAAGTTGAATGCATCCTGCGCTTCCTTATCTTTCCAGAGATTATACGGTTCATGGAATCCGGCATTTATACAATAACCGGGAGCCCGATGAAGGTTAATACTTACATGAAGTCCGTATTTATTGGCTGTATATATCAGTTTATCAATCTCTTCCAGTACCTTAACATCTGTTTTGTAAATATCTTCCTTTGTTATGTCTTTTGACCGGTCGAATGAAAGGTACCTTGGGTAGGCCATCGGGATCCTGACAAAATCAAATCCCCAGTCGACCATCCATCGGAAATCATCCTCTGTTGTACTGTTCGAACCGGGGTTCCTAGGAACCGAAGGAGAAAAGTAGTCGAGCAGATTAAACCCCTTCCAGCGAGGAAGCTTGTTTTTGCTGGTTAAAGATTCTGACGAAAAAGCTGAATTACCTGTAAATGTGATTGCAGCCGCTGCTAATGCAGAATTCCTTATAAAGATCCTGCGATTGGTTTTTTTGGTATCCATCTGCGATATTTTTATATCTATAAAATTATGTTATTATTTTGATATCCTGAAGGCAAATTCTTTTACTTAAACATTTTATTATGGACACATGAATAGTTGTATTCGATATTGTGTATGCTTAATAAAGAATGAAGTTGAGACACAGTCAATTGCTACGAATGTGACATCGGATGGCAAAGCTAAAAACAGGTCAGTGGAACTTATTAAATTTTAAATAGTTACAATTCTCAAAAAAATAGCGGTATTTTTTCGTATCTTTGCGGGATGAAAGATGAATTAACGATTCCAGTTCTTAGAGAGGAAGATTTCGTTGCTGCAAATAAACGCAGAGACACGTATGCCCTTAAAAGGGATTTACAGGCCCAGGAGTTTAACACTGCTATCATCACCAGGATGATTGCAGATGCTAAGAATCAGATAAAATGTGATAAATGCGGAAAGGTATTTGATGCAGGTATCACAGACAAAGAGACGGTCACCTGTCCTGAGTGTAAGTAAACACCCCCATAAAATAAAAAAGCCTCACTTCGGTGAGGTTTTTTTATTTTAGAGTTTACGGGATTGACCTCCTTTTAGTCGATCGGACCCTTTCATCCTGATGTTACCTGTGCATTGAAAACAAAAAATGCTGCTTCTCAGCATTTACGTATTTTAAACCAATGGTTGTTGACAGCGAGCTGTCAACATCACTGGCTTAAAACACTAAAGCCATCCTGCGGGATGGCTTTTTTTGTTTTCACTGCGGTGCGGACGGGACTCGAACCCGCGACCCACGGCGTGACAGGCCGTTATTCTAACCAACTGAACTACCGCACCAATTGTAAAACGAGTTGCAAAATTAAGCTAATTTTTAACTCCACAAAATTATTTGTGAAAATATTTATTGTTTTTTTATCCGCTCCGGCAATTTACTTTTTAATCGCAAGATTCATATTATGAAGTCTTTATCGGTTTGAAGAAACTGAAATTAACTCCACCATAATTTCTGTGCTCAAAAAATAATTCATGATCACCGAAACTCATGCCTCTCGGATGCTCAAGTATGAAAAACCCATCCTCCTTTATAATTCCTGATTTTGTTACCAGATCCGGTATTTCTTTAAGCCAGGAGAGATCGAACGGAGGGTCGGCAAAAACAACGTCATACTTTATAGAGCAGGTTTTAATATATGCTTTAACATCGATATGAATTGGTCTTATATTCTCAAATCCTATCTCTTTAATAATGCGTTTTATTCCTGCTATATGTTTAGGATCTTTATCGATCAGATGAACCTGGGCAGCTCCCCTTGAGGCAAATTCATAGCTGATACTCCCGGTACCCGAAAAGAGATCGAGAATGAATGATGATTCAAAGTCAATCCTGTTGTTGAGGATATTGAAAAGTCCTTCCCTTGCAAAGTCGGTTGTAGGCCTTGCTCTGAAATTTGAAGGAGGATCTATCCTTCTTCCTCTGTATGTGCCTCCTATTATTCGCAATTTACAGCACTGAAAAGATTAAGAAACTTGTGGAGATCAGTATCATTAAATACATAACTGAAGGTGAAATTGCCAACCGGCTCGGCAAATTTTATATTTCGTATGTAAATTGAAAAATTTGATGAAATATCATCGTATTTTTCTGTATGGCCACTGAAGTGAATTGTCTCTTCCTGTTTGATCTCCAGTTTTTTGAACACATTCAGTACAAAATAGAGGATGTCTGAAATATTTCTGTAATTATATGTATTACAGAATTTTAGTATATTGTTGTGATAAACTATCATATTAAAATAGTCCCGCTCAATGTGCACATGGATATAATTGCCTGTATCGTTTTTTCTTAAGTGAGATATCTGATTAAACAAAGGTTTCATATGATGAACAGGATGCGCCCGTGGATAATAACCATTCACCAGCACACTTAGTTTCTTATCCACTGAAAATACAAGAAATGCATCGGGATCTGCCAGTTTATTGGCAAAAACCAAATTGCCTTCCTCAATTCCATGATTAAATGAGTAATATTCTTCCTTCCTGCCCGGATCGAAGAGTGGTGCAGGAACAATGGTAAATTTTGATGAAGGAATTACAACGCAGACCCTTTTATAACTTCTGGTAATAAAATCATCTCTATCGATCAGATCCTTCAGCTTATCAATGCTAAAGTACTTATTCTCATCGGGACCAAATGACCTGATGAGAACAAATTTGTTTCTGATTGTATCGAGGAGGCAGAATGATAATCCATCCGGACTGATCTGAACTGCAAGTTCATAGTTTTCAGTCGAGTTTATATCAAGAGTCTCATCAAAGAGTTCCAGGAAGGGCATAAGCCAGTATATATTTACAAATATAATTAAAAAGGTAACTGCAAAGGTCGCAAAGTTTCAGCTAAGATCACACAGAAACTTATTGTTATATTTTAAAGGTTTGCGTACTTTGCAACACAACTGCGTGCTAATTGGTAAAAAATGCGAGACACCATTATTTATAACAATCTCTGTAAAAACCTTGGAAATACCCCAACAGACGACCAGTCTGCTGCTTTAAAAAAGATTGCCGGTTACATCTGCGATAATAACAATGATGTAATTTTTCTGATGACAGGCTATGCCGGAACAGGCAAAACAAGTGTCATCAGCTCAATCGTAAAAACTCTTGAAGTGTTGAGAATGCGGTCAGTTTTACTCGCGCCAACCGGACGTGCTGCGAAAGTTCTTTCTTCTTATTCAGGTAAACAGGCTTTTACAATTCATAAAAAGATTTACAGACAGAAATCTTCAAAGGATGGGGTCGGTACTTTTTCACTCGATCGCAACCTTCATAAGGATACTTATTTTATTGTTGATGAGGCTTCAATGGTATCTAACAGTTCGGGTGACTCATCATTATTTGGCAGTGGAAGGGTGCTCGACGATCTTATCGAATATGTTTATTCCGGAACAGATTGTAAACTTATTATGGTTGGCGATACCGCACAGCTGCCGCCAGTTGGTTCAGTCGTCAGCCCGGCACTCGATCAGAAAGTTCTCGGTAGTTATGGTTTCGGACTTATATCTTGCGAACTTAAACAGGTTGTTCGTCAGAGTGAAACATCAGGGGTCCTGATGAATGCTACAAGGGTGCGACTGCAGGTTGCCGAAAATAACCTGGTTCATCCTTCCCTTGATTGTATTAATTATAAGGATACTGTCAGAATTACAGGGGAAGAGCTTATCGATGATATATCAACTGCTTATGGCACATGTGGAATGGACGGTACTATAATTGTTGTGAATTCCAATAAACAGGCGAACAGGTATAATCAGGGAATACGGAACAGGATCTTCTTCAGGGAGGAGGAGATCAGTACCGGTGATATGGTAATGGTTGTCAAAAATAATTATTTTCCTGTTGGAAGAAAACTCCTT
>JANNKF010000374.1:0-13750 GCA_031396165.1 Bacteroidales bacterium
ACCGGAAGCGGAAACTTCAACAGACAAGACTATATGTGTTGAAGAAAGTACAACAATAGGTGCTGCAGCCATTGCAGGTCTTAGCTATAATTGGACTTCTAATCCTACAGACGCGGACCTAATTGCGACTGATGCAACTCAGACTGTATCTCCTATTGTTACAACAGTATACACGCTTGAGGTAACAATTCTTGCAACAGGTTGTAAAGATGTTGATGATGTTACTGTTACAGTCAATCCGTTACCAGTCGAATTTAATGTTACAGGAACCAATACCTATTGCCTGGGAACTCAATTTGCAGTTGATTTATCAGATTCTGAATCAGGTATAAGTTATACTTTATATATTGATGGTGTTCTGCTTGGTAGTCCGATTATTGGAACCGATTTACCGATTAGTTTTACCCCTCTTACCCAGGGTGGAACTTACACTATTGTTGCTGTTAATCCATTAACAGGTTGTCATGAAGAAATGGTTGGAAGTGCTGTGATAACACTCAATCCGCTGCCAGCAATATTTGAGATGACAAGCACAGGTGAAGTATGTGAAGATGAAGCTGGTCTTACAATCGGATTATCCGGTTCTGAAGTTAACTTTGATTATGAATTATATCTGGATGATGTTGAAATAGATCAACTACCAGGAACAGGTGCTGCTCTCGATTTTGGGGTGCGTGAAGCAGTAGGTGTATATACTATTGAAGCCGTTAATCATACATCCCTTTGTGAATCAGACATGACAGGCTCTGCAACCATTTACGCAGAACCATTGGCGTATGCCGTTACAGGAGGTGGTCCATATTGTGCAGGCAGTGGAGGCTTACCAATAGGTCTCTCTGATTCAGAGCTTGGTGTAAACTACCAGCTTCTTATCGGAGGAACATTACCTTTAGGAACACCGGTAGGATTACCGGTAGCCGGAACAGGTTCAGCTATCAGCTTTGGTATGATTATACCTGGTGGTGAATACTTTGTTGAAGGAACCAGGGCAGCAACACTTTGCGAAACAGATATGACCGGGTCGGTTACAATTGTAGTCAATCCGCTTCCAGCAGCATTCGCCGGAGCTGACATTACCATATGTCTGGATGCTACTACTGATCTTGGAACAGATGAGGTTGGTGCCAATACCTATAGCTGGACGTCTAATGTTGGAGGTTTTGTTTCAACTGACGCTGATCCTGCTGTTATACCACTAGAAACTACTACTTACACTCTTATAGAAACCATGGAGGTTACAGGTTGCACCGCTACCAACAGTGTTGTTGTTACAGTCAACCAGCCTACTGAAGGTGGAGAAGCTGAGTTAAGTGATGAAGGGGTTTTAGTATATGAAATGACAATTTGCAGTGGCACGAACCCCGGAATTCTCTTTATTGAGGAGAAAGTCGGAAATGTTGTGAAATGGCAGAAATCTGCTGATATCGGCTTCTCAATACCGATTGATATGCCAAGCAATGCTATGGGGGTATTAACTGAAACCACTTATTTCAGAGCAGAAGTTAAGAATGGCGTTTGTAATAGTGAATACTCAACGGTTGCAACAGTCAATGTAAATTCTGTTCCGACTCCTGTGATAACATCCGATGGCACTACACTGACAAGCAGCGCTGTTACAGGAAATCAGTGGTACCAGGACGGCAGTCCGATAGCCGGAGCTACAAATCAGACATACGCATTGGAGATCAGTGGTAATTACTACGTAGTAAGCACTCTGAATGGCTGCAACTCTGTTAACTCAAACACGCTCGTTGTTCTGCTTACAGATCTTGAGTTATTGTTTGATGATACCGAATTTGAGATCTATCCTGTCCCGAACGATGGTCATTTTACAGTAACGCTTAAGTCGCAGAAAAGCACTGACTTCGACATAATGGTTATCGATGCCTTAGGCTCGAAAATCCTTGAGATGAAGAAGATCAATGTTTTGGATCAGATTGAGCGCAATATTGATATCAGCTCACATGGACCAGGACTCTACTATGTTGTCTTCAGAAGTGGTGACAAACAGGTTTATAAAAAGGTTATTGTTAGAAAATAGATTTTAGGTTAAAAATTAAGGCCGGGATTTTTCCCGGCCTTTTTTTATTAATAATGAATCCTTATTTCGATCTTATTTCAACCTTATTTCTGAAAATCAAAACCTTATCCTGGATAGGAACTATACGAACATAACACCAATATCAATATTTTGAAACATTTCGTTTAACTGAACTCCTCCAAAGAAATTCTTCATCGACCAGAAGTATGGTCTTACCTCTTTTTGTTTCAGTCTCAATTTCATCAATTAGTAGTCTGGCAGCTTCCATTCCCATCTTCCGCGGATCCTGATTAATTACTGTAAGTTGCGGGTCGAAGAAATCGGTGATTTCACTAAATCCGTAACCGAAAATACCAATATCTTCAGGTATCCTTAATCCGACCTCTTTTGCTGCTTTATAGGCTCCGAGAGCTACTCTGTCATTTACTGCAAATATTACTTCCGGAAGCTTCCCGGAACTGTTCAGTTTTTTAAATGATTCATATCCATCCTTTAGTTCAAATCCATTTTCAAAAATCCATTCCTTTTTTATTGGTATCTTATTTTTCGAAAGGGCTGAAATATAACCATCTGCTCTTTCCTTACCAATATTTGTCGTTTGGTAGCCGGCAAAATTGGCAAACCGGGTATAGCCCTCATTTATTATCCTGGAAATTGAGTTCTCCGCTCCGGCCGTATCATTAAAAGCGACTCTTGAGAACTTCAGATTCTCAAATGCCCGGTCAAAAAAAACTAAAGGGATTTTCATCTTTCTGACTACTTCAAACATCTGATTATCTTTCGTTTCCTGCGATAGACAGACCAGAAGTCCATCGACTCTCATTCCAATGAGATTTTCAATATTCTTCTTTTCAATACTCTCTTTTTCGCGGGATACGGTAACAATCACATAATAATTATGCTCTGTTGCGTAATCTATCATGCTATCAACAACATACGAGAAGAAGCTGTTTTCAAGGTCAGGAACAACTATTCCGATAGTGAATGTTCGTTTTGAATTTAACTGGCGAGCAATTAGGTTAGGTACATATCCCATTTCTCTGGCAACCTCAATTATTTTCTTCTTCATCGCCTTTGAAATATCGGGATGATCACGAAGTGCCTTTGAGACTGTGACTCTTGAAATATTAAGTTTTTTGGCAATATCAGATTGCCTGATGTTAACCATTGTTGATGTTACTTTTTGAATTCAATTTTAAACCCGATTACCTGCCAGACCGGGAGTTTTGCAGGCTTCTTAATTACCAGTCCGTTTTCAGTTACCGACCATTTCAATTTCACATCGCTGCCAAGCATCTTAACTGATGAAATAGGATCAACCCTGAAACCTGAATTTTTTGCCAGAGACTTAACTACTATATCACTTTCGGGAGTGCCGAGACAAAATGCATACAGGAACCCATCCTTTGATGTGAAGCGGATATCTTTAGAATTGAATTTATAATTTTCATTGAACCTGCCCGGCTTCACTGCCCTTGCTTCAGCCGATTTCTCACCGTATGTCTGCCATGACCGTGAACCGTAAATTCCTTCACCGTTTGCTGCTGTCCAGATGCCAACCTCTTCAAGTATCTGAATCATATCCGGTTCAAGGTCACCCTCAGGTGTCTGAACAACATTAATAAGCAGGTTTCCGTTTTTGCTGACAATATCGACTAGCATCTGTACTACCTCGTTTGCAGTCTTATACTTCTGACCGGTACGGTAATACCAGTCTCCAATGGAAGTATCTGTCTGCCAGGGATAGGCGCTTACAGTATCGAGTACTCCCCTTTCTACATCCTGTGCCCACTTGCCTTCCGATGGCTGTTTACACGTATATACCACATCTGATTTTCCGTTATTTCCTGTTACACTCTGATTATAATAATGAGCTACCAGACTCCTGCCAACATCTCCGAATGGCATCTGACTGTCGGAATAAAGCAAATCAGGATGATACATATCTATCAGTTCTTTTATGCTGCTGAACCATTCAACCTGAAATACAAGATTGTTTGTTAACCATGCTTTGTCGTCCGACTGAGCCGGTGCATGATAAAGATCCCAGTATGCCGGATTTGCCCCATCGTACGGGACTCCTGCCTTTGGGCCCGTTTTGTCTGACTGATGAGCATTCTGGAACCATGTATAACTCGCACCAAGATGCTCGGAGACACCAAACTTCATTCCCTGCTTTTTCGCTGCCTGTTGCCACAACAGTACAACATCTTTTTTCGGACCCATTTTAACTGAATTCCAGTTATGAATTTTTGAATCCCAGAGGAAGAAATTATCATGATGTGTTCCCATGCTGAAGAAGTATTTTGCACCGGCTTTCTTATAAAGCTCCATCAGTTTGTCCGGATCCCACTTTTCAGCCTTCCAGAGAGGGATTATATTTTTAAAGCCAAATTCTGAAGGATGCCCATAATTGGTAAGATGATACTTGTAGGCCGGATCAGACTCCTGATACATCCTTTTTGCATACCAGTCGCCCTGACGAGGAACAGCCTGAGGACCCCAGTGCGACCAGATTCCAAACTTGGCATCACGGAACCACTCAGGGTATTGATATTGTTTCAGTGATTCATCGGTTGGTTTGTAGGGGCCTTCGGCTATAGGGAGTTTTCCCTGCTGAGATAATAGTGGTAGATTTATGACAATAACCAATACGACTATGAGATTGAATTGTTTGAAGAAGTTAGTTTTCATCCTTTAAAGTTTTTAACTTTTAACTTTATATTTATTAGAAACTTACAATTATTTTTACCACGGAGGACACGGAGGTTCACGGAATATTAATTCCATGTTCTTGATCCGTGTTAACCCGTGTATTCCGTGGTAAAAAATCATTTAATATCTTACTTTCACTTTAATGGCACCTTCAACCGGCTTTTCCGATGCAACGATGACATATCCTCCTCCGCTTCCTGATGTTACTGCTCCAGGATAATTCGGGAAATACTTCGTTTCCATTTCATTCATTACCCAGTCGGGGACAGTAAGCGGCAGGATTTTCTTCCATGAAAGAAATGTATCAGTCAGCCCTTTACCCAGACCATTAACATCTTTTTTCAGGATGCTTTCCCAGCAGAGTTCGCCAGCTTCACCCAATGCTTTTACCAGGTCTTTTTCTAGACACATAACCTTCAGAGGATCATATCCTTCAGGTCTTGGTTCGAGAGGAACCAGATGGAGAACATTTGAAAGCCAGTCGCAAATATCCTTGTCTTTTGTTGAATCAACGCTTTTGGGCCAGAATCCCCCATTATAATAAAGCCTGTTAATTCCGGGATAAAGAAGTCCTATGTGATCCTGAGAGCCGGAAATATACTTTTTACCCGGAGGGTTCTCAGCTCCAAAAAGCATTAAAGCATTTTGTTCATGATCACCTTCGGGATACCGGTCACCCCACAATTTGATACCGACGTTACGTGAGCTCGTGGCCAGACCCGATCTGTCGTTGAACTCCATTGTGGGCCAGATCTGCGCAACAACTACAGAGCCGGGATGAATTTCAGATACCCATGGCTGGTCAATCCAGCCACCGGCGAGACAAAGCCTGTAAGGGAACCGTCTTTCTTTTTTTGTACCTGAGCTGGAGCGGGCCGGCAACCCTGGTTCCGGAATACGTTCAAGAATAACATATTCAATTCCAAGTTTCCTGCAGAGGTTCTCTTTATCAGTGGTATGGCCATCTTGATTGACTACAAAAATGTCTGGTTTAATCCTCTTCAGGTCGGGTTCAAAATCGAGCATCCCCATTCCTGAGGCAAGGAAAGCATCATGAACATACCTTATAGATCGCACAATATAAAGACGTTCGTCTTCAGAAAAAACTGGTTTCTTCCCTTTCAAAAACAAAAGGTTTTCATCTCTTCCTATGCTAACATACAAATCTCCGTAAGCTGAAGCCGTTTTGAAAAATGCAATATGTCCGCCATGAAGCAGATCATAACAACCACTTACAAAAACCTTTTTTTTCCTCATTACAAATTATTAGTAATGCATAGCAGATCTATCAATTTTCTTAACCACTGAGTTACACGGAGTAAACACTGAGTAACACTGTTTTTAAACTAAAATTACTCCGTGAATTACTCTGTGACACTCCGTGTAACTCTGTGGTAAATAATGATTTGATATTATTACTTCTCACCTATTTATTAAATCTGTTTACACCCTTTTTCGCTTTTCCTTCAATCTCCATTTCTCCTTTAATCCAGTCGTATGTTTTTTTCATGCCTTTTTTAAGAGGGATGGAGGGTTCCCAACCAAGATATTTTTTAATCAGGGTATTTTCGCTGTTACGGCCGCGCACTCCTTTTGGAGCACCAAGGTCATATTTTCTTTCCATCTTATAACTGGCGATATCTTCAACTATATCAACCAACTGATTTATTGAAACCATCTCGCTGCTACCCAGGTTTAAAGGCTCGGTAATGTTGCTATACATAAGATCCTGAATTCCTTTTATGCAATCATCGATATACATGAAACTTCTAGTCTGGTGTCCGTCTCCCCAGATAACTATTTCTTTCTTTCCATTTAACTGTGCATCAATCACTTTGCGGCACATTGCAGCCGGAGCCTTTTCCCTTCCGCCATCATAAGTACCATGAGGTCCATAAACATTATGAAACCTAGCAACTCTGGTTGCCAGACCAAAATCTTCAGAGAAATGACGGCACATCCTTTCACTGAAGAGTTTTTCCCAGCCATAACCATCTTCTGCCAGAGCCGGATAAGCGTCAGCTTCCTTCAATCCGGGATTGGCAGTATCAGTCTGCTTTTCACCATTATAGACACAAGCTGAGGAAGCATAGAAGAACCTGTCAATGCCGCATTCTTTTGCAGCAATAAGCAAATGGGTATTGATAAGAACACTTATCATGCAAGCTGCTTTATTATTCTCAATGAAGCCCATACCACCCATATCAGCTGCAAGGTTAAACACTTCATTATATCCGTTAACTGCAGTAAAGCAGTTTTCTTTCAACCTAAGATCAAGAACAAGATTGTCTGCGTCATCAGAGATCTGATACCATTCATTTAATGGCTTAATATCAACTGCCCTGACTTTATTACCCTTTTTCGTCAACTCCTTAACGAGATGACCTCCTATAAAACCACCGGCACCAGCTACAACAATTCTTTTCATTTTTGAGTATTTATTAACTTACTTACACGGTAACTTTCGCGATTACTTAAATGCAAAAATAATAATATTTTAATTCAACAGTCACTTTTCACTAAAAACTTCCGGTGAGTTTTCAATTGATAATTTGGTTTTCATTTACCACAAAGGGCTACACAAAGGTTCACAAAGAACTTATACTCTGCCTGACTCAGTTGACCCACCTCAGTTTGACCCGGTAAATTCTTTTACAACTCTGAGTGTCTCACCGGTATCCTCCATTTCGAAAATTCGGGGACGCGAATTCATATTATTCGGGGAGTGGAGGAGCAACATAATTTTCCCTTCGAATGTCTTAAAAATCATGCCATGGCCACCATCCTGTTTATAGAGCGGTTCTGACTGCTGCTTCCATGGACCAGCAAGTTTTCCTGACTCTGAAATTGCAATCCCGCATGTATATCCTTCATATCCGCCGCTTGTCCAGGTCATATAGAGCTTCCCCGTTTTACCCATGTAGAAGAATGGACCATCTGTAACATTACAGCCATACTGATCGCTTATTTTGCTCCATGGAGCCTGACTGGCCCGGAAAAGATTTTTAGGGGTTCCTATAATATCTGACAGATCGTCTTTCATCTGAACATAACCTACCGCCCCGTTAACTACCTGAACCCATTCATGACAATATACCATGTAAGGGGTCCCATCTTCAACATATAACGTACCATCGAGTGTCATCATATCAACCGGCAGTGTTGAATGATTTGAAAAAGCAATGAAAGGTCCTGTTGGTGAGTCGCTTACGAAAATCTGCGATCCACGTGTGACTCTTCCATTCCTTTCCCATTCCGGCCATTGCTCACATAGCTTATTTCGTGTATCGAATGTCAGGAAGAGGTAATATTTTCCTTTATAGATATGCATTTCAGGCGCCCATATACTCACAATGGGAATTGTTCCCCATACATCCTGTGGTGCGGAATAAATTGTTACCGGTCCTTCCCATGTTTTAAGATCCTTGCTCTTATAAAACCTCACTCCTCTTCCACCCGGACCAACTATATAATATGTTTTAGTTGCAGGATCGGGAACAATACACATGTCGCGCCAGCGAAGACTATCAAGGTTGACGAGTCCTGACTGATTAGGACGCCGTATCTGAGGAACCCTCTGTTGATTTTGCTGTGGATTCTGAGGTGTTATCACTTCTGTAAGACCAAAAATCAAAATGATAATGGAGATTATATTTTTCATATTCTTTTTATCTGATTAATTTCCTGAATTTCTTTCTTAATCTGGTTCTTAAGGACTATTTCTGATATTTTATTTTCAAAATAGTCAATGAATAGGGTTCTAATGTAACAGCCAAATTTTTCCCCTTCAGACTAATTTCTTTATCTACCGGCTTAACATTCAGAGGATTCATGATAGTATTCATTGCTTCTGGTTTGTCATTCTGCAATACGGTTGCAGCAACAATCGAATTTAGCTTTAATGATGTCTGAATCAGAATCTCTTTATTTACTATTGAATGAGAAGTATTGACTATTTTCAAAATTACTTCTCCGGAATTCTTATCAAGAACAGCGGATGCATAAATGCCGTCCTGACCTGTAAGTGGCTTATTCTCCTGTGAAATATTTAACAGATCTGTTCCTTTGTTCGTTGAGAAAAGTTTCTGAACATAGTAATTTGTTGTGCCATAAGAGGTAAGGTTATTAAACCAGATCAGATCGGGTGACCATTGCCACCCATCCACATGCGCAAAGAGCGGTGCATATGAGACCATATTTACAATATCTGCATTTCGCTCCAGACCGGTCATAAATGCAGCCTCAGAAAGAGCGCATTCCCAGTTGTTTTTATTATCGGGGCTGGTAGTGTAAACGCTCTGGGCAGCATACTCACCGGCAAATATTTTGTAGCTGTTCCGGTCATAGTTATCGTATCTGCCTGCATTATCACGGAACCATTTTGGCGGACGGTAATAATGCTCATCAACAAGAGCAGGTTTTAAACTTTTCAAAGCGCCCGCAGCATACTTAAACAGTTCGTCATCTGGTTGAGGACCAGTACCGGAGACCAGGCTAATTTCAGGATATTTTGCATTTATAGCCTTTTCAAAAAGAGCATATCGTTCAATATACTGAGGTCCCCATTGCTCATTACCAATTCCAAGATACTTCATATTAAATGAAGTAGGATGACCCATCTGAGTTCTTATTTTACCCCACTTTGAATCAGATGATCCATTGGCAAACTCTATAAGATCGAGTGCATCCTGAATATAAGGATCGAGCTGATCAAGAGGGACTACTTCGGCTGAATTGAACTGGCACGCCATACCACAGTTAAGTATTGGAAGCGGCTCAGCGCCAAGATCTTCTGACAGAAGAAAGTATTCATAAAATCCCAGTCCAAAAGTCTGATAATAATCGGGAGCCGGTTTATGTTTAAATTCCGTGTTCCACCTGTTTATCAAAAGTTGCCGGGAATCAACCGGACCGATAGTTTTTTTCCACTGGTATCGGCTGTTCAGATCATATCCTTCAACTATACAACCTCCAGGAAATCTTACAAATCCGGGTTTTAAACCTGCCAGCAGCTGCACCAGGTCTGCACGAAGTCCATAAGGCCTTCCTTTCCACGTATCCCCGGGAAAGAGAGAAATTAGGTCGAAATCAATGAGGCCTTTTCCTTCAAACCAAATTCGTAACGAAGCCTTAATATCTGTCTTTGAAGATATAAATGAAGCCTCATATTTTTTCCATTCCCTGCCTTTAGGTGATACTGATGCTTCACCCAGTTTTTCTCCTTTCTCGCTGAGAAGCTGAATTCGCAGAGTTACTTTACTTTCAGTCGGGAGTGAAGCCATAATTGAAAAGTTATATTTCAGATCCTGCTTTACTCCCATACCCCTGAATCCCGAGTTGGTGATACCGAATCCGGACATGCCTTCTTTTAATGTTATTCTGGCAAAGCGGGGATTAATTTCATTTAATATACCGCGGTTAAGTATTATGAAGTGAGATGAGTCTGTACTGTTTACATCAACTTTCCAGCCGGTACGGGGTTTATAGAATTCGAATGATCTGTTCTTAACAAGCTCTGCATATATCCCACCATCTGCTGCAAAGTTTATATCTTCGAAGAAGACCCCCCACATTGTTGGTTTTATCTCTGATTTGGGCTTATCAACATTTACAACAACCGGAACAGGTTTCTGGGCATTCATGCTTATGGCCATGAATCCTATAAAGAAACAGGCAATTATGTTAAACCTATAAGTTTTCATATTCATATGATTTGATTGCATTTATTATTTATAGCTATTCACTACTATTCTGAATTGCTAATTACTTACAATCCTGCCCGTCAGGACCTCAGGTGCTCCCTGCCCCATGGCAGGACCCCTGCCTCCTTTACGTGTAAGATTTACACTTATATTCCCTGCATCTTCTGAAAACCTGAATATGACCGTTTCTGCACCAAGGCTCTCTTCAACAAACCGCGCTGTAAATTCGAGAGTATTATTGTCTGTCCATGTGTAAGTTGCGGCAGGTCTTATAACCGGCTGTAAAACTTTGTAATTGGCATCTATCGATTTTGATGAACCTGTACGTGGAGCAGAAAGAAGTGAAGTGAGGCCGGTGTTGGAAAGTTTCCAGGCGTCCAGACCTGCTTTTATTGAGTAATTAACATTTTCTCTTTTAAATGTGAGTTCACAGATCCCATTGTTAAATCTGAATCCTACACCCTGAATGCCATAATTATTCACTTCAAAAACCACATTCTTCCCTGAAACCCTGGCAGGGAATGTGGAAGCGGTAGAAGCAACAACACCTGGTTTTATTGACAATGAGGCTAACTTCTTTTTGAGTTCTGCATTGGCGTCCGGATCGGAGGTCAAAGGATTAATATCTTTTATTGCAGGGAACAGATAATTCCACACCAGATCGAGCTCTTTCTGTGTATTTGCTGCATTGGCAGTCAATACAACTATCGCATCCTTATCAGGTAAAAGAATCACAAACTGACCTGCCATGCCATCGAGTCTTACACTGTTGTTCCTGCCTCTCCACATCTGGTAGCAATAGCCCTGTACCCAGTCATTTAATTCGGGAGGAGTTTTTTCAGTTCCTCCTTCACTTTTTATTTTAAAGGATGTTGCTTCCCTGACCCACTCTTCAGGTATTAGTTGTTTCCCTTTCCAATTACCTTTTTGAAGTAACAACTGGCCAAACTTGCCCATGTCTTCAGTTTTCAGTCTTAATCCCATCAATCCCAGATTAATACCCTGCGGATTGAGATCCCAGTCGACACCTTTAATTTCGAGTGGTTTAAAAATTCCGGGCTGCAGATAATCATACAAAGTTTCTCCTGTAACCTGCTGAATTATAGCAGAAAGCATAAATGTGGCTGTGTTATAATACTTAAAAACAGTGCCCGGTTTAACAGAGGGGGCCCTCGAAAGAAATGATCTTACCCATTCATCATTCTGACCAATCCGTGGTTCAGCCGTTATCCCTGTTGACATAGTCAAAAGGTCGCTAACGGTCATCATTTTCATGTAATCGCTAATGGTATCGGGCAGAGATGCAGGGAAAAATGAAACCACCTTATCTGTCAGTTTCAACCTGTTTTCTGCAATAGCCAGTCCTATTGCTGTAGCAGTAAATGTTTTGCTAGCGGAATACATAATATGTTTCAGATCAGGACCATATGGATTCCACCAGCCCTCAGCTACAACCTTTCCATGGCGTATGAACATAAAACTATGGATCTCAGTTTTTCCTGTGTCAATAGCATTGATAAAGTCAATTATGCCTTTTGATGAGATCCCTTCCTGCTCCGGAGTGCTTCGTGGTAACTGACCTGTGGTTTGTCCCGATAAACTTAAAAGCATACAGCAGCTAAGCATCAGGAACATTAGTGAACTGTAAAAATATTTCATAACTGTTATAAAAATTAAGAGTTAAATTAACAAGGGAAGTGAATTATATATACTGATTTATTAAAAGACAGTAGTTTTTTCTCACAAAGACGCACCCTTCGGCAAGCTCAGGATAAATCGAAAAGTACTTAATTTCAATGTATTCTGTATAGTCCGGCTCCATGCCTGTTGATTGCCTGTGTAAATGTGCCGGAAAATTTACCAAGTTTTTCTCCGGTCCAGAGATTTGTTATTGTGCGTGCACCAGTCAGTCCAAGTTGTTGAAATGTTATGGTAATCTCAGCTTTGCTCTCAACAACCGGCAGTTGATCGGTGGCATTAAAGAGTGCCAGAAATTTATCTCCTGTTTTCGGGTCATCGGCTGTCCATGCGATAAGGTCGTTCTCTCTGAAAAGCTGTTTCCCATTGACACTCTTCTGATTGACATTCAAAACATCTTTATTTGTTATGAGTGACAAAGTGAACTCATCATTAGCTGGCAAATCGCCGCCAAACATTAATGGTGACCGGAAAATTGAAAAGAGAGTCATAAGTGTGTACTGCTCTTCCCGGGTGAACCCTGACCATCTTGGTTCTCCGCGTTCGGCCCTTACTCCTATTTTACCAAGAGGAAGCATATCGCCGTCGGGCCAGCATCCGGGAGTTCCCAAACCAGTCCACTTCTCTAATATATCAAACTGATTTTTAAGCTGTTGCCAGTTATCCCAGAAATCGTTGGAAGTGCGCCACATGTTTACATTCTGCTTAAGAAAAACTGCAGTTTCGGGTCTGTCACCTCCGGGGGAGATGCTTATCACTATTGGCCTTCCGCAATTATCTATTGCATTTCTGTACATCTCTATTTCCTGCGTTCTTCCCGAGAGATCATCAATTTTTACAAAATCAATGCCCCACGAGGCATATAACTGAAAAAGTGAATTATAATACTCCTGCGCGCCGGGTCTTCCTGCCTCAACACCATACATGTCATGAAGCCACATGCACTGTCCCTCAGGCGTATAAATATCAGCAGCTTTTGCTTCGCTTCCAAGAATGGGGGTATTCTTTTTAACCGCAATTACAGGTATACCCCGCATTATATGTATGCCGAATTTCAAACCTTTACTATGAACATAATCGGCCAGAGGTTTGAATCCTTTACCGTCTGCAGCTGAAGGAAAGCGGTTCAGAGCCGGAGTAACGCGGCCATACTCATCGAGAACAATTATGGGATCAGTTTCATTATACCCTCCGGATTTATCGTTTTCAACATACCATCTGATGTCAACCACAATATACTCCCAGCCAAATTTCTTAAGATTTTTTGCCATATAATCGGCATTGGCTTTTACTTCAGATTCAATTACTGTCGGACCATAACAATCCCAGCTGTTCCATCCCATAGGTGGTGTTGGGGCCCAGTTATGAAATGCAGGTACTGCAGCCTCAGAAGTGTTTGTTTTCCTTGTCTGGCACTGATACAGGAACAGTAGTGATATTGAAATAAAAGTTATCAGTATCACCTTCAAAATATAAATAAGGAAGGGTTGAGTGATTATCTGATTTAAGTGAAGTAGTTTTGTCCTCATTGAGATTGGATATATGATTAATTATGTTAATTATTCTTCTGATTGCTAAATTATTAAAATCACAT
>JANNKF010000428.1:0-2605 GCA_031396165.1 Bacteroidales bacterium
GCTTCAAGCTGTTCTTTTGTCATCTTGCCTTCCATTTCAACAAACCAGTCCTCATATCCATTTGCATAGAACTGTTTGAAGATAGCCTCATAATTTAATTTACCGCTCTCACCAACAACATATTCATCTTTAATATGAAGAACTTTGAAACGGGTTGGATACTTTTTAAGATATGCAACAGGATCCTGTCCTCCAACTGTGATCCAGTAAACATCCATCTGGAAAAATACTTTGTCGGCATCAGTATTGGCAATAAGGAAATCCTCATATAGCTGGTTGGTACCGGCAAGAGTTGCGAACTCGGCATTATGGTTATGATAACCGAATTTGATGCCCCTTTTATTAGCTTCTGCGCCAATTTTATTCATCAGATCACACTCGGCTTTTACCCCTTCGACTGTAAAAGCCCAGGTATACATAGGGAAAACAACATATTTGCAACCCATTGCTTTGTGATCGTCAAAGACTTTTCCCCACGCAGCGAGTGTTCCTTCTACGTCTTTTACGTCAAATTTGCCACGTGCATGGCTTGATATAATATCCATACCATACTTTTCAGCCAGGGCAGCGTACTCGGCAGGTGTTTTTCCTGCAATAAGACCTGTTCCTGCATTGTAATTGGCAATCTCCATTGTAACATAGCCATTGTCGGCAAGTGATTTGAAGGAACCTTCAAGATCAGATTCGAGTCCTTTAACGGAATAAGTTGCTATTCCCAGGTGTTTTTTTGGCTGGGCATTTGTTGTAACTGATAGCACCAGAACAAATGCTATAACCAGGCATAAAAATTTTCTCATAATGATTTAAAATTTATTAATATTCTAATTTTAAGAAAAACAGTAACTAACATCCGCTAAGTACTATTGGGATGTTTACAAATGTATAATATTAAAATTACTCCGCTTATTCTTTTATAGTTCTTTAACTATATTGCTGTGGGAATTATTTAAGGATTAGAGGCTTTAATAATTCTGAGAACCTTTCCGAACGGTGCCAGAAGCGTGTTCCACGGGAGTTCTGAAAGAACCATCAGTACAAGTATATCCGGACTGAAATATGTTGTTGCCAGAACTATTGCCAGTCCATTATTCATATAGGCCGCTGTAACAGACAGGGCAATTCTGTTCTCCCTGCTGTCTTTGTATCTGATAAAATAACCGATGACATGAAGTAATATAAATACGCAAAAGAGCAGCACTATTTTCCAGATAAGGCTGGCAGGGTTTTCGAGTATAATATTTCTCTGCATAGAAATAGCCACAAAAACAAATACGAAGAGAAGAATAACATTTAGTGAAGTGAAGCGATGCTGATTTCTTTTAACAGCAGCAGGGAAGTATCTTTTTGTAACCTGCGCCAGAATCAGAGGCAGGAAAACCATGATAGCTATGTCCCTGAACATAAGAAGTTCATTTATTTCAAGACCTTTGCTTCCGACCATCCAGAACAGAAGAGGAATTGTGAACGGTGCCAGAAACTGTGTGACAATAACAATACTCATTGCCAGGGAGATGTTTCCTTTCAGAAGGTCAGTCAGAGCCGGGGTTGAAACTCCTGCTGGCATCGAAACAAGAAGCAGAATACCAAGCGCCAGCTGCCGGTCGAAAAAACTGAATATCAGAAAGAACAACAGAGGTATTATGATCATAAAAACCATTGCAATAAAGATCATCTGTCTGTAATCCTTCATTTTCTCAATTATCTCGAGGACATCGATTTTGAGAAAGACGAAGAACAGCATCAGGCAGAGTATGATTTTCGGAAGGTACTTTGGCGTTTCAAAAGGAACTGGATTCCATAATCCTGCCAGGATCCCGATTATCAGGAGGATCCAGAAGTACTTTTCAATATGCTTGCTTACTCTCATTTGATGCCCTGCAGTTTTTCGTTTTAAAAATAGGATTAATAAGAATACCTGCAACCATCTTAAGAAAAACAACTATTTTTAACGTATACCGAAAAAGACAATTTTTATGAAGAAGACAACACTATTCATCGCACTTCTGGCGCTTATTCCGAATATAATTGATGCACAGGCCCCCCTGCCTCAGATTAAGCAAAACGGAGCTGTAAAGCAGATGTTCGTAGATGGGAAACCGTTTATCATGCTTTCAGGTGAATTGCATATTTCGAGTGCCTCAAGCATTGATTATATGAAACCGGTCTGGGATAATATGGCCGCAATGCATCTGAACTCGGTAGTTTCCACAGTAAATTGGGAACTACTTGAACCGGAAGAAGGAAAGTTCAATTTTGACCTCGTGGATGCGCAAATTCTGGAAGCACGAAAAAGAGATATTCGTCTTGTTATAATCTGGTTTGCTTCATGGAAGAACGGAGGTTCGAATTATGTTCCAATGTGGATTAAAACGGATCCGAAACGCTTTCCTGTGCAGGCAAGAAAAACAGTAACAACAGGACGAGGCAGTATATATATTGAAAGAGACCGGACCATGCCACTGAGTCCGTTGGGTGAAGCCTCAATGCTTGCAGAAGCGAAAGCATTTCGGGTATTGATGCGTCACATCAAAGAGATTGACCCTCAGCATACTGTAATAATGATGCAGATTGATAATGAGATGGGACTGCTGGGCGACAGCATCAC
>JANNKF010000340.1:0-25444 GCA_031396165.1 Bacteroidales bacterium
TATAGGGTCAGCCATATCCGTCCACTGAGAGACATTTATGGTCTTCAGATCATTAAATGCTGCAATTGCTGATGCCTCATCTGCATAATCACCCAACTTATAAAATGAGGGTTTGAAATTATCTGCCTGCAATGTCAACCGTGATGGAGTACCGGAACTATTTACATATAACAGAATATCAGGACCCGGATTAGTAATTATCGAGACGATGTTTGCTTTGGAGAATGTAAATCCATAAACATAGTAAGTAGTTGACTGATAAGTTGTATTGTCAATTGTTGCAGTACCGGAAGTAGGAGTTTTTTCAACCTTTGTACAAGCTGAAAAAGCCGTAAGCAGTATCAGAAAATAAAATATCTTTCTCATAGTTATGCAAAGATAAAACAAAAACAGTCCCGAAGGAATAAAGTTCATGCAATCCTTTTGTCAGGAATTAAGTCCTTCCATCCACCTCCGGAAAAGAAGATCATTGATAGTATAAAACTTTTTCCCACTTGTATCAAAATCATAATAAATCAATTCCATGCGAATAAGTGCTTCAAGCGATCTCAAAACCGTTGAAGGATTTCCAAGTGAATATTTCAGCACAAAATCTATTCCCGTTGGTTCATAAAGGCTTCCCTCAAGAGCTGTAGCCTTCAAAACATCCCATTGAGGTTTTGTAAGCATATTCCGGTAATTAAAAAAAACTGCCTCCTGTTCTTTAAGCAATCTCTCTGCCTCCTCCTTCCATGTCTCATTTGCTATCTTTTTCAACCCTGTTAAAAAGGTCCTGTTACAGATCAACTGAATATAGTAAGTGTGGCGATCAGCCCAATCAAGAATATTATCAATAATTTTATCTTCAATTTGTCTGCCAGAAAAAATGAACTGTTTACTGATAAATGAATTGTACTTTTCACCATTTATTTTATCTATCTTAAGAAGAGATGCACTGTTGTAAAATGGTCTCGATGGAACTGTAAACATCTCATTCAGAAGATGCTGCTGGCTTCCGGCAAAAATAAAGATCACATTTTTCAATTTCTGGATCAGAGTTCTAAGCCATGCATCCGTATTTTTCTCAGGATATTTTAGTATTTGCTGAAATTCATCAATAGCTATTACGTATTTCTCATCCTGTTTCTCAAGAAATGAGAATATAGCCTCAATCTGGTTATTAACATCACTTTCTTTCAAAGTAAATGAAACCTGCGGGGATCCGGTAAGCGCATCAAAACTCACAGAGGGCCTTAAAGATTTTATAAAATCCCAGATCTTCCGGCCGGTTCCCTTTTTCTCCGGGACATTTCTGATGATGGCACTTGCAAATTCATTGAGGAACCCCGACATATTCTCTGTCGGCAGGATATCAAAATATATCCCCTTAGTGCCAGATGGTAACTTTTCAAGAACATGGAAAATCAAAGCAGTTTTTCCAATTCTTCTGGGAGCAGTCAGGATCGTTGATTGCGCTCCGCGGATGTTCGACAGTAACCTCTTTGTCTCATCCTCCCTGTCACAGAAGTATTGAGCACCGAAATATCCGGTTGTTGGAAATGGGGTTAATGGCTTTTTCATAATAATTAATGTAATTTACAAATTGCAATTTACAAATTGTAAATTACATTTTAGCAATTATTACAAATTTTGTTTTGGCAACCCATAAAAAAAGGCTATGCAATAAAGCACAGCCTAATAAATCTATATTATCACTGAGACACGGAAAAGGCTGAGAATCACAGCAAAATAATCATCCAATCTCCTCTTCTCCCCCGCTCCCGTTCTTTTTTCTATTCTCCTCTGATAGCAGTAATCCCGGGAAGTTTCTTTCCTTCCATATACTCGAGCATTGCACCTCCTCCGGTTGAAACATAACTTACCTTGTCGGCAAGACCGTTCTTGTTTATAGCAGCAACTGAGTCTCCTCCACCTATTAAACTATATGCTCCCTTTGCTGTTGAAGCTGCAATTGCCTTAGCAACAGCGGTGGTTCCCTTTGAGAATTTTTCCATCTCAAAAACACCCATTGGACCGTTCCAGAGAATGGTTTTTGAGTTCTCAATAACAGTTGAAAATTCCTTAATTGTCTTTTCAGCGATATCGAGTCCAAGCCAGCCATCTTCTACTGCATCAACTGCTGACACTTTAGTATTTGCCTCATTATCAAACTTGTCGGCATTAAGACTATCCACCGGCAGTAAAAGTTTAACACCCTTCTCTTTAGCTTTCGCTATCAGTGATAAAGCAAGATCAAGTTTGTCCTCTTCGCAGAGAGATTTGCCTATTTTGCCACCCATAGCTTTAACAAAGGTATAGGTCATACCACCACCTATTATAATATTATCGACCCTGTTAATAAGGTTTTCAATAAGCATAATTTTGTCTGAGACTTTTGCGCCACCCATTATTGCTGTAAAAGGTCTCTGAGGATCTTTAAGAACCTTATCCATTGCAGCCAACTCACTGTTGATCAGAAATCCGAACATTCTCTTTTCCGTATCAAAAAAGTCGGCCATCACTGCTGTTGAAGCATGGGCACGGTGAGCGGTGCCAAATGCATCATTAACATAGATCTCTCCATATCCTGCAAGCTTTTTAGCCATCTCCTTCTGCTTCACTTTCATTTCCGCTTTGGCGGCTTTTTTTACTTCGTCGGATACTCCTTCAGGAAGTATTGGCTTTCCTTCCTCTTCAGGATAGAAGCGGACATTTTCAAGAAGAAGAATTTCTCCCGGTTTGAGTGCAGCCGACATTTTTACAGCTGATTCTCCGAGACAGTCGTCTGCAAAGAGTACTTTTTTCCCAAGATGTTTTTCCAGAACAGGAAGAACAGGTTTAAGGGAATACTTCTCCATGCGGCCCTCTGGTCTTCCGAGGTGCGACATAAGGATAAGGCATCCGCCATCATTAAGGATCTTATTTATAGTAAGTAATGCTCCCCTTATACGGGTATCATCGGTAACAACAAATGTTTTTTTGTCAAGGGGAACGTTGAAATCGACCCTTACTATCGCTTTTTTTCCTTTGAAGTTAAAGTCCTGAATCATTTTCATACTTCAGATATTTTTATTTAATGAATAATATTTCTTCTACAAACCTACATTTTTTTTGGAAATAAATAAATGCGGTAAATCAACATTATAATTAAAATTTGATGCTAACCGCGATTCTCTCTGTGTAACTCTGTGAATCCTCTGTGTAACTCTCCCGATGGATCGGGACAAGTTGTGCAAGTTCTTATCTTCTTGTTACACAGAGAGCCCAGAGAAATCACAGAGAGCCACGGAGAAAAACCTGTTTAAAAAATCAGGGTGGAAACAGAACCATTGATACTGTTTAAATGTTTCCACATGGAAAAGTTTAATTAAATTTGAAAAAAAGTTATGGCAAAAATCACATTGAAGGGGATCCCTGTCAATACGGAAGGAAACCTGCCTGCAAAAGGGACCAAAGCACCTGATTTTACACTTGTGAAAACAGATCTTACAAGTCTTTCACTATCGGAGCTTAAAGGAAAGAAACTCGTTCTGAGTATCTCTCCCAGCCTCGATACCTCTGTTTGCGCAACCTCTGTCAGGAAGTTTAACCTGCTCGTTACAGAAAAGAAAAACACTATGGTACTGGCCATTACAAAGGATCTGCCATTTGCCAGCGCAAGGTTTTGTACCACAGAAGGAATTACAAATGTGGTTCCCCTTTCCGGATTCCGGAACAGTACCTTTGGGAAAGCATATGGGGTCCAAATACTTGACGGGAGGTTCACTGGTCTGTATGCACGAAGTCTGGTAGTTATCGATGAAAACGGGATAGTCACTCATTCACAGCTTGTTCCGGAAATATCACAGGAAGCCGATTATGATAAAGCACTTGCAGCACTTTTATAATTTCTGATACAACCAAAAATTCTCAACCAATATTACAGATGAATTTCTCACAGATCCCTGGTCAAAAAGATATCATAGGAAAACTGATCAGATCGGTTCATGAAGAAAGAGTTAGCCATGCACAACTGTTTGCCGGTCCCGAAGGATGCGGAAGCATGGCTCTTGCTCTTGCATATGCCAGATTTATTAGTTGTGAGAACCGCTCCGAACACGATTCGTGCGGAATTTGTAAATCATGCGTCAAATATGAGAAGATGATCCATCCCGATCTTCACTTCGTATTTCCTGTTGTTAAAGGGAAAAAGGCGACAGATCCGGTAAGTGATAATTATATTGAGGAGTGGAGAGCGTTTGTTAAAAAGTCACCCTTTTTTACAATAAACAAATGGCTCGACTCAATAGAAGTAGGAAATGCCCAGGGCCTTATCTTTGCATCTGAAGCTGGTGAGATTATAAAAAAACTGAGTCTTAAAACATTTGAGTCAGATTTTAAAATCATGATTATCTGGCTACCCGAAAAAATGCATCAGTCTGCAGCCAATAAGCTCCTGAAAATGATTGAGGAACCACCGGAAAAGACACTGTTTCTCCTGGTTTCAGAAGAACCGGATAAGGTGATTCCCACAATTCTTTCCAGATGTCAGATGGTAAAAATTCCTACCTTCAGCAAAACAGATATTGAAAATTATCTGATGAAGAGGTTTGGGATTCCACAGGAAAAGGCTGCAGATATCTCACATGTTTCAACTGGAAATATTGTAAGGGCAATAGACCTCTGTGATAGCGATGATTCCTCTGCTGCAAACCTCGACAGATTCAGGAGTATGATGCGATTTGCATGGAAACGAGACATAATTTCATTAATTACCTGGTCGGAAGAGATAGCCTCCACAGGGAGGGAGCCTCAAAAAAATTTCATATCCTTTGCCCTGAGGATACTCAGGGAGAATCTGATGCTTACCCTCGACCAGAAAAAGAACAGCCTGGTATTTCTTGCCGGAGAAGAAGCTGCTTTCTCGGGAAACTTTCATCCGTTTATAAATGAGAATAATATCAATCAGTTAAATGATGAGTTTAATCTTGTCTTTTCTCATATTGAAGCTAACGGAAATTCTAAAATAATCTTCCTCGACCTGGCATTGAAAGTTACCAGGCTCATACGTTGATCTTTAAGCAATTTGTTGAAATCATGCTTTTATTCACTACTTTTGCAGAGTAATTTCGATAGCATTAGTTTGTTATGACAGATACTGAAGATATACAAGGGCAAACCGGTGATGAACCCCGGATGCCTGATATAACATATAAACCCGGGTATAATAAACTGGATTCTTTTAACTGGCTCAAAGATATTCCTGATGTACCCGATGAGAATGATATTGTTGAGATCCGTTTTAAAAATACCCGGAAAGGATTTTATAAAAATGTAAACGGATTGAGGCTTGAAATAGGCGATGTAGTTGCAGTTGAGGCTTCTCCGGGTCACGACATTGGCCGGGTTTCAATGATCGGTCCCCTTGTGGATGAACAGCTTAAGAAACTTAAGGCACATACGTCATCCGAAGACATGAAGAAAGTCTACCGGAAAGCAAAAGCTGTGGATATACAGAAGTGGGAAGAAGCAAAGAAGCTTGAGGTAATAACAATGTTACGTTCCAGGAAGATCTCCGAGGAACTAAAGCTAAATATGAAGATCGGAGACGTTGAATATCAGGGAGATAAGACTAAAGCTATTTTCTATTATATTGCCGACGAAAGAGTCGACTTCAGACAGCTCATCAAAGTACTTGCCGATGAATTCAGAGTACGGATTGAAATGCGTCAGATCGGTGCCAGGCAGGAAGCTGGCAGAATAGGCGGAATTGGCTCGTGCGGGAGGGAACTCTGTTGTGCCACTCACATTACCAACTTTATCTCAGTTACCACAACTCATGCAAAATACCAGGAGTTATCGCTGAATCCACAAAAACTTGCCGGACAATGCAGTAAACTGAAATGCTGCCTCAACTTTGAACTCGACTGCTATCTTGATGCCCAGAGATCATTCCCTCCCAGGGATGTTGCTCTTGAAGCACTCGATTGCACTGCATATTTCTTTAAGATGGAGGTACATAAAGGAATCTACTGGTACTCAACTGATCAGCACTCATCTGCAAACCTCATTGCACTTCCCGTCCAGCGGGTAAAGGAGATCCAGGCAGTAAACAGGAATGGGAAAAAGGTAGACAAATTGAAGCTTGTCGATGAATCATGGGAAATAACCCCTGTTTCACAGGACCTGTTGAAGAATAACAGCCTTACCCGGTTCGATCCGCCTGATAATAAGAAACAGCCGAACAGAAATCCCTATAGAAGAAAAAACAGGAGGTTCAATGATAAAAAGGACAAATAGATATCCGATAATAATTCTTATCTCATCTTTTATCCTGGTCAATTCCTGTAACAGCAATATTGTTTATACGAATGCGGAATCTATGAACGATAAAACATGGATGCTTGAGAACGTCCCTTCGTTTAATGTTCCAATAAAAGATACTTTAAACAGTAATAATGTAATTTTTACTATCAGAACAGGCTCCTCCTACCCTTTTCGGAATATCTATCTTTTTGTTACAACAACATCTCCCGATGAAAAAAGTATAACGGATACTCTTCAGTATAATCTTGCAGATGAAAAGGGAAACTGGTTCGGAAAGGGATTTGGTGATATTCACGAACTTGATCTGACATATAAATCTAATGTCTTCTTCCCCATACAAGGAAATTACCAGTTTAATATCCGTCATGGAATGAGGGTTGAGGATCTTAAGGGAGTTTATGATTTTGGTATCAGAATAGAAAAATTCAACAAATAAACTTCAGGAAGTGGGAAAGGATAAACTGGCAAGATGGATAGAGCTGGATTCTTTTGATAATGTGATCCAGCCAGAGATTGGGGAGGTTGCCGGAAAAGATCATCCAATGAAGGGCCAGTGGAACAAAGAGGTTCTCAGAAATAATAATGCGGTTGTTCTCGAACTGGGGTGTGGAAAAGGAGAGTATACTGTCGGACTGGCTAAAAGATTTCCTGAAAAAAACTATATAGGCATCGATATCAAGGGAGCCAGGATGTGGAGAGGAGCAAAAACCTCAAATGAACTGAAGTTACCGAATGTTGCATTTATTCGTACAAGGATTGAATTTATAAATTCCTTTTTCGCAACCGACGAGGTTGATGAGATCTGGGTAACATTCCCCGACCCGCACCCCGGAGGTAAAAACTCAAATAAACGACTTACATCGCCATGGTTCCTCAATCTGTATCGCCAGTTTCTGAAAAATAAAGGTATCATTCATCTTAAAACCGATAATACTGAATTATATAACTATACAAAAAGTGTTGCGGAATACAATGAACTTGAAATAATCTTTTCCACCGGCGATCTCTATTCAGAAGCGTTACCTGATGATATTCTCTCAATAAGAACCCATTATGAGAACCTTTTTCTAAAGGACGGGTTAAAGATAAATTACATCACCTTCAGACTTGATAAAGAAAAGATCTTTGAAGATGGCACAGGGAAAACAAAAAACAAACAGTGATTTCTTTTCCAGGGTTTACGAGGTAACAAAACTCATTCCCTACGGAAGGATTACATCATATGGTGCGATAGCCCGCTTCATTGGTTCCGGTCAATCAGCACGCATGGTCGGTTGGGCACTGAACGCTTCTCACAATAATCCTGAATTTATTCCTGCTCACAGAGTTGTAAACCGTAATGGACTGCTCACAGGAAAACGACATTTTGGAAACTCTTCCACAATGGAACAACTACTTGAGAATGAAGGTATCATCATTGAGGATGACAAGATCCTTAACTTCGACGAAAAATTCTGGGACCCAATGGAAGAAGTATAGAGTGCCTAAAGTTTGGAGTGCCTAAAGTTCGAAGTACTTTTATTAGGCTCAACTTTCTTAATCCTAAATACTTACAAATCAAAGTACTTTAGGCATTTTAGGCACTTTAGGCACTCCAAACTTCTTTCTGATTTTGTCATATCGCTTTATTTTTGTAAAATTGCATCTTGTTTATATTTAAATTAAATAAAAATAACTTATTCTGACATGCCTTCAAAAGAAAAGATACTGGAAGTTCTCTCCGGAATTATCCACCCCGATAAAGGTAAAGACATAGTTTCAATGGGGATGGTCTCAGATATAGAGACCAATGAGAATGGGATTTCGCTTATTCTTACTCCCGAGAAATCCAATGACCCATTTATTACTTCGTTAAAAAGCACTATTGCGAGAAAACTTAAAGATGCTCTTGGTCCCAACACAATTATAAATGAAATAAAGGTACAACCCAAAATCATTGTCGGAAAGAAACAGGAACCACTGCGCGGGATCTTACCGGGAGTGAAGAATATAATTGCGGTATCGTCAGGAAAAGGCGGAGTTGGTAAATCAACAATTGCAGTAAATCTGGCGATAGCTCTTGCACGAAAGGGTTATGAAGTAGGACTTCTCGATGCCGATGTTTATGGTCCTTCGGTTCCGAAGATGTTCCATGAGGAAAAATACAAACCCGTGGTACGAAGGGAGAATAACGCTGATTTTATAACGCCATTAACGAAGTATGGCGTTAAAGTACTCTCAACTGGTTTTTTTGTCGATCCGGCAGATGCACTTGTCTGGAGAGGTCCGATGGCTTCTAATTTTCTAAAGCAGCTCATCACCCAGGGAGAATGGGGAGCCCTTGATTATCTGCTGGTTGATCTTCCACCGGGAACAAGCGATATACATCTTACTCTGGTTCAGGAAGTTCCAGTAACCGGAGCAATAGTTGTTACTACTCCTCAGGATGTAGCACTGGCAGATGCAGTAAAAGGTATTTCAATGTTCCGGAGTGAAAAAATAGATGTTCCTGTTCTCGGACTTGTAGAAAACATGTCGTGGTTCACTCCTGCCGAGCTGCCTGCAAATAAATATTACATATTCGGAAAAGAGGGAGGCAGAAAATTGGCTGAAAAAATGGACGTTCCATTACTCGGACAAATCCCACTGGTACAAAGTATCTGCGAAGGAAGTGATAGCGGGGAGCCCGTAGCCCTCACAGATTCCGTAACCGGGAATGCTTTTATGGAACTCGCTGCGGAATTGATAGTGAGAGTTGATCAAAGAAACAAGGATCACCAGCCGACAAAAAAACTTCAGATAACAAGGTAAATAATTTATATATGACAGATTTAATAAACATCCGCGAACGCGTGGTCAAAGCCCTTGAGAGGGTTCGGCCCTACCTTCAGTCTGATGGAGGAGATATTGATCTTGTGGATATAAGTGAGGATATGACTGTTAAAGTAAGACTAACAGGCGCATGCCATGGCTGTCCCTATAGTATGCAAACTCTGAAAGCAGGTGTTGAGCAGGCAATAATGAAAGAAGTTCCGGAAATTAAACGAGTTATTTCAGCCTGAGAATAGACATCATCCCAATTTTATTTAACTTTGAAATACTATACTTATAATTGAACAGTTATAGTACTAAAGGTTACCTATTGACATCGCAGAAAATATCATATAAATATCTGTTGATTACCGGATTGTCACTTATCCTGACAACCTGTTCGGTTGAAAAAAACACAGACTCTACCCGGTTTTATCATTCGATGACCGCCAGGTACAATATCTATTTTAATGGTTATGAGAGCTTTAAGGCAGGGCTGGCAAGGATAGCAAAAGGGTACCGTGATGACTATGCTGAGATGCTGAAGGTATTTGAATTCAGCGACCCTGCAACAGCAACGATGTGTTCATCAGACATGGAAAGAGCCATTCAAAAGGCATCAAAACTGATTTCCTTAAAATCAATAACAGCAAAACCTGATCAGAAGGATAACAGCCCCGTGAGTGATAAAGAGAGGGAATTGCTCGAAAAGAAGGAGTACAACGAATGGGTTGATGACAGTTATCTTCTCATTGGAATAGCCCGCTTCTACAAACATGAGTATAGCGAAGCCATGTCGATACTAAATTATTGTATCACCGATGCAAATGATCCGGAAATTAAAACCGAGGCTTCTATCTGGCTGGCCAGGATCTATAATGAGACAAAAAACTATACTGAATCATCCAGAATAATTAATGAGATTGATATAGAAGGGGATCATACAAAAGCCCTGATATCAATGTATTATACCACACTTGCAGATCTTTTTATTAAGCAGAAAAGATACCAGGAAGCTATAGATCCACTGAGCAAATCAATTAATCTGGTGGCCGGCAAAAGGACCAGATACAGACTCACGTACCTTCTTGCGCAGTTATATGAACAGACAGGCGATGGTGCAAAGGCCACATCACTATACAGGGATGTAGTCAAAATGAATCCTCCATATGATGTTGAGTTTAATGCACGTATCAATATTGCCGATGTGTTTGATATAAATTCAGGCAACCCACAGGAGATCCGCAAAGAGCTCGGCAGAATGTTGAGAGATACAAAAAATAAGGAGTTTCAGGATCAGATCTATTTCGCCCTGGGAAATCTGTCAATGAAGGAAGGAAATGAAGCTGAAGCGCTGGACTATTTCAGAAAATCCGCATCTGCCAACTCGCTGAATCAGAATCAGAAAGGCCGGTCATACCTCGCCCTGGCAAATTATTTTTATGATAAACCGGATTATATGAAAGCGGGTAAATTCTACGACAGTACGGTCTTTTTTCTCGATCAGAAACACCCCGATTACCTCACATTGAAAACAAAGTCACAAAGTCTGAATACACTGGTTTCACAGCTGACTATAATTCAGCGAGAGGATAGCCTTCAAAGGATTGCTGCCTTACCGGAAGCAGAGAGAAATGCCAAAATTGCCGCAATAATTGAACAAATAAATAAGGATGAAAGTGAAGGCAAAGTTTCTCCATATTCCGATCAGTACAACATAGGCCAGTATTATGAAAATGAAAGACGTTTTCAGGGCAATATAGAACAGGAGGGTAAATGGTACTTTTATAATCAGGCAGCAATGACTTTCGGACGAACTGAATTCCGGAGAAGATGGGGAGACCGAAGACCTGAAGATAACTGGAGAAGGGCGAATAAAGCGAGGGTAGCAACAGCCCAGAATTCATCAAACCCGGCTGACGATACGACAGCAGTAGCCGACAGTGCCGGTCCGGTTCTCGACTATAAAAAACCGGAATTCTACCTTAAAGATCTTCCGCTTACCGACTCTCTGAAGAAAGTATCGGATGAGAAAATATCATTTGCAATTCTGAATGCCGGGAAAGCTTATGCTGACCAGATAGAAGATATTTCTAAGGCTACCGAGACATTCGAATCACTGCTTAGCCGGTTCCCGTCAAGTGAACTTATTCCGGAGGCATTATATAATCTTTACAGGATAAATAAAGAAACTAATAGTGCAAAAGCTGAATCGTACAGACAAAGATTACTTGAAAAATATCCTGAGAGTGAGTTTGCGCGGATCCTTTCTGATCCGGCCTATTATGAAAAGAAGCTGGCTGATCAAAAAATTACTGACATACAGTATGCAGAGGCATTTAATGCCTATTCAGCTGAAAAGTACAGTGAGGCAATTACAATTTGCGATGATGCGCTGAAGAAATACCCCCAGAGCATGCTGGCACCAAAATTTATGCTTCTACATGCATATTCATCAGCAAGAATAACCGATGAGAGAGTCTTCAAGGATGAACTTAATAAGGTTATCAAGGCATGGCCCGGAACAATGGAAAGTAAGAAAGCCGAAGAGCTTATTTCCTATCTTAATAATAAACTCCCGGAACTTAAGATTGAAGAAGACAAACAAATAGCCGCAGAATTATTTATTGCAGATACGACAGTTACGCATGTATTTGTATTAATTATTCCGGATCCTGCATTCAATATAAATCTTGCAACTTTTGATGTAATAAGTTATAACATAGATAATTTCACAAATAAAAATTACCGTACAGAAGGAACGCTGACAGACAATAAATATATTATGATAACTGTCTCAGGTTTTACAGATTATGCACAGGCATTAAGCTATTTTAATCTCTTCAAACCGGAAATTCATGTCAGAAATACGAAAGCGACAAAAATAATGTCATTTATAATCAGTAATGAAAATCTTAAAGTCCTTAATAAAGATAAAAACCCGGGCCAGTATCAGATTTTCTTCATGGAGAAATATTTAAAATGAGAGCTATAAAAATACTATGGACCGATGATGAGATCGAAGCCTTAAAACCGCATATAATATTTCTACAGGAAAAAGGCTATGAGATCGATACATGTTCGAATGGCAATGATACAATCGATCTTGTAAAACAAAATCGTTACGATCTGATTTTCCTCGATGAAAATATGCCCGGACTAAGTGGTATTGAGACACTCAGACTTATCAGGGAAGTCAGGACTGACATTCCTGTGGTTATGATCACCAAGAGTGAGGAGGAGGACCTGATGGAAACTGCAATTGGTTCTGAAATAGCCGATTACCTGATTAAACCGGTAAAGCCAAAACAGGTACTTCTCGCAATTAAGAAAATTCTTGACCAGCGACGTCTTGTAACTGAGAAAACAACAACTGACTACAGACTTGAATTCAGCCGCATAACCAACATGATTTCATCAGCATCAACATTTGGCGAATGGGCTGAATTATACCGGAAAATTGTTTACTGGGAAGCGGAACTTGAAAAATCTACCGACTCGGGGATGGACGAGATTCTGAAGACACAGGAGAATGAAGCCAATAACTCATTCTCCAAGTTTATGATGAATAATTATCTCAGCTGGCTCAGACCTGAAAATCGTGACAAACCTCTCCTTTCTCCGGCACTTTTCACAGAAAAAATATTCCCTCAGATCCAGGAAAACAGACCACTGTTCTTTATTCTGATCGATAATATGAGATTTGATCAGTGGAAGACTATTTCAGCAGAGCTTGCCGGCATGTACCGTGTTATAGAGGAGGAAATTTATTACAGTATTTTACCCACAGCAACTCAGTTCAGCAGGAATTCAATTTTTGCCGGACTTATGCCGGGACAGATAGCTGAGACCCTGCCGGAATTCTGGATAAATGATGACGAAGAAGAGGGCAAAAACAACTTTGAGGAGAGTCTCTTCAGCAATCAGCTTAAGCGTAAAGGGCTGAAATACAAATGGTCATATCACAAAATAAGCAGCAGTACTGAGGGGAAAAAGGTAAATGAGAAGGTAAGAACACTGCTCGAAAATGATATCAATATTCTTGTTTTCAATTTTGTAGATATGCTATCTCATGCAAGAACTGACGTTGGTTTAATCCGCGACCTTGCAAATGATGAGCGTGCTTACAGAAGTCTTACACGTTCGTGGTTCATACATTCCACTCTGTTCGAATTGCTTAAGACCCTTGCAATGCACCACGTTAAAGTAATTTTTAGTACCGATCATGGAACAATCAGGGTACAGAATCCACTGAAAATTATCGGTGACAGGAAAACATCAGCGAACCTGAGATACAAAATGGGCAGGAACCTTGATTATGATGCCAGAAAAGTTTTTGAACTCACCAATCCGGAAAAAGCAATGCTCCCTAAAACAAATATAAGTTCAAGATATATTTTTGCGCTTAATAAAGATTATCTGGTATATCAGAATAATTATAACCATTATGCCGGTTATTACAAAGATACTTTCCAGCACGGTGGCATCTCGATGCAGGAGATATTATTACCCGTTGTAATACTGGAACCGGTATAGTACTTTTTAATCCTTTTTAAAAAAGATGGAGATTATAATTAAGGATAAAAAACATTTACATACTGGTGCCCGTGAACTTCTTAAGCAATTTGGGAGCAGTAGAATATTTGCGTTTTATGGAAGTATGGGGGCAGGTAAAACAACCATAATTAAAGCTGTTTGCGAAGTACTGGGAGTTGTTGATATCATAAGCAGTCCGACATTCACACTCGTGAATGAATATAAAACTGCAACAGCAGATACAATATACCATATTGATTTCTATAGAATTAAAAAACAGGAAGAGGTGTTCGATTTTGGTGTGGAAGAGTATCTGACTGGCGATTCATGGTGCTTTATGGAATGGCCCGAACTCATTGAGGAGATCCTCCCCATAGGGACGATTAAGGTCAGGCTTACTGTTGATAAGAATGAACAACGAATCCTTTCAATATCATAGATTTATCGGATTTTGCTCTCTGTTCTAATTTATTTACCTTTGTGGAATTAACTGAGTCCTGATATGAACCACAAAGGTAAGAGCGGAAAAGTCACTTTTGGCAATACAGCCTTCATGCCAAAGGAAGAACAACTGGAAACTGCTGTCAGGAACAAAAAAATTACCATAGGTATTCCCTGCGACAAAAAGGACGATGAAAAGAGAGTGGCACTTACACCTGAAGCAGTCAACCTCCTTGTAGAAGGTGGTAATGAGGTAATTGTTCAGAAAGGAGCCGGCACAGGAGCTAATTATACCGATAAGGATTACAGCGAGAATGGCGCTATTATAAGTGACTCACCAGCAATGGTTTATGGAGCCGATGCTGTAATAAAAGTAGCTCCTTTTTCAGCTAAAGATGCTGAGTATCTTAAGGGCGATCAGGTTATTCTGTCGTATCTGAATGTTCTTAAACTCACTGAGGAAACCCTTAACAAACTTATCCGGAAGAAAGTTACAGCACTCGCTTTTGAGAAGATACAAGATAATAACGGTGAGATGCCGGTCGTGGAATCTATGAGTGAAATTTCCGGTATAACATCCCTTCAGGTTGCATCCGAGTATCTGAGTAATATGCATGGCGGTAAAGGTGTAATGCTTGGAGGAATTACCGGTGTTACACCAACCGAAGTACTGATACTGGGTGCCAATACTGCCGGTGAATATGCTGCGAGGGCAGCGTTAGGGCTAGGCTCCACTGTTAAGATTTTTGATAATTCAATTCCGCGTCTGAGAAGATTTCAGAATCTTTTAGGCCAACGACTACAGACTTCAGTATTTCATCCGCAGGTTTTAAAGAAGGCACTTAAATCAGCCGACGTGTTAATCGGGGCAATTGAACTGGAAGATCTTCGTCCCTGGTATTATATTACCGAAGATATGGTTCGCAGCATGAAAACCGGGGCTGTAATAATTGACCTTAGTATAGATCGCGGAGGATGTATCGAAACAACGGAGTGCCGTGCACTGAAAGATCCTGTTTATGAGAAATATGGTGTTACTCATTTCTCAGCATGGAACCTGCCATCAAGAGTTGCACGTACTGCATCTATTGCGCTGAGTAATATTTTTACTCCATTGCTTCAGAGTATGGCAGATGCCGGGGGTATAACCCAACTACTGAAGTACGATCAGGGATTACGAAATGGGGCATATCTTTATAATGGTATGCTAACCAATGAAACCCTTGGCCAGAAGTTCGGTATAATCTCGAAGGACCTTGACCTGCTTATTTCAGCCTTCTGAAAATCAGTCGAATGTAAGTACAGATAATGGTCCGCTGACGTCAATTTGCGCACGCCGTCCGATAAAGAGTGCACGGTTATCTCCAATATGACCGGCCGGAAAGTTGAAAAATACCGGATAATCATATTCGCCGACAATTTCATAAATCGTCTCCTCAATACTCTTTCCCCAGGGAATCTTAGCCTCTTCAATCTTGTTCATTCCACCGATAAGAAGGGCTGATAATCCTTTCAGTTTTCCTGCAAGTTTTAACGAGGTAAGCATTCTGTCAATATGATAATAATACTCTCCTACTTCCTCGATAAACAATATCTTTCCTTCTGTTGTGATCTCTGCCTCAGTTCCATTCATACTGTAAATAAGGGAGAGATTTCCTCCTGTCAGTTCACCTTTCGCATTTTCTGTTCTGAATGACCTGCCTTCCCATTCTATCGAATAAGGAATTCCGAATAACGCACTTTTAAGTGAAGAAAAAGTCGCTTCAGTTTTCCCGGAATTATTAAAATTGAGCGGCATTTCACCATGAACTGACATAATACCGTACACTTCATTTAACCACAGATGCAGTACTGTAATATCGCTGAATCCTACATACCATTTAGGTTTTTTATGGAGGCTAAGGAAATCAACTTTCTCAATTATCTTTGACATTCCATAGCCACCCCTGGAACAAATAACAGCCTTAATCAGAGGATCATAGGTCATTTTCTGAAAATCCGACAACCGCTCCCGGTCACTTCCAGCAAAGGGTCCCGCCTTTTTAAATGCATTTCCCCCGATCCTTACTTTTAAACCCCAATTTTCCAGGAATGATACAGCCTCTGTTATCGTGGTTTCATCAATACAAAATGAAGGAGAGATTATTCCTACTTCATCTCCGGGTTTCAGAAAACCGGGTTGAATTTTATTCATCAGCATCTACATAAAATTATCTGTAAAAATAGCCACAAAGACGCTAACACGCAAAGATTAACAATCAAGAATACACTCAAATTAACCAGAGACTAAATTTATTATATTTGTGCTTCTAAAAAATGTTTATTATTCATTCTCAGAACCATGAAGACTTTCAAAAGATATCTAATCACCTCCGCACTTCCTTACGCTAACGGACCAATCCATATCGGACATCTTGCAGGGGTTTACGTACCATCAGATATATACACCAGGTACCTGAGAATGAAGGGAGTGGACGTGATATCAGTTTGTGGTTCTGATGAGCATGGCGTGCCTATTACACTTAAAGCACGTAAAGAGGGCATTACACCTCAGGAGGTTGTCGACAGGTATCACAAGGTAAATAAGAAAGCATTCGAAGATTTTGGGATTGCCTTCGATATCTACTCCCGTACATCAAACAAAGTACATTATGAAACTGCATCAGGATTCTTCAAAACCCTTTATGATAAAGGAGAATTCATTGAAAAAACTTCCGAACAATATTATGATGAGGAAGCAGGCTGTTTTCTTGCCGACAGGTATATAATGGGGACCTGTCCACACTGTGGAAATGAAAATGCATATGGCGACCAGTGTGAAAAATGCGGAACTTCTCTGAGTCCAAATGAACTTATTAATCCACATTCAACAGTAAGCGGCAGCAAACCTGTTTTACGCGATACCCTTCATTGGTTTCTTCCATTGGATAAATATGAACCCTGGCTGAAAAAATGGATACTCGAGGATCATAAAGAATGGAAAGCCAACGTGTATGGGCAATGTAAATCATGGCTGGACCAGGGACTGCAGCCCAGGGCAGTAAGCCGCGATCTCGACTGGGGTGTTCCGGTTCCGGTTGAAGGTGTTACGGGAAAAGTACTATACGTGTGGTTCGATGCTCCTATCGGTTATATCTCAGCTACAAAGGAACTTACCCCGGAATGGGAAAAGTACTGGAAGGATGAAGAGACGAAAATGGTCCACTTTATAGGGAAAGACAACATAGTTTTCCATTGTATAATCTTTCCTGCCATGCTTAAGGCAGAAGGAAGCTACATTCTTCCTGAAAATGTACCTGCCAATGAGTTTCTTAACCTTGAAAATGATAAAATATCGACATCAAGGAACTGGGCGGTCTGGCTTCATGAATACCTTGAAGATTTTCCCGGGAAACAGGATGTTTTAAGATATGCTCTTTGTGCCAATGCGCCTGAGACCAAGGATAATGACTTCACCTGGAAAGACTTTCAGGCACGGAATAATAATGAACTGGTTGCCATTCTTGGTAACTTTGTAAACCGTACCCTTGTTCTCACAAATAACTATTATGACGGGAACGTTCCCGCGAGAGGGATTACCGATGCAAATGACAGAAATGTCCTGGATGAGATCTCCCGCATAAGAGCGAATGTAGAGACGAGTCTTGAATCTTACAGGTTCCGTGAAGCTTTGAAAGAGGCTATGAACCTGGCCCGGCTGGGTAATAAATATCTTGCCGACGCGGAACCGTGGAAGGTGATTAAAACTGACCCTGAACGCGTTAAGACAATCATAAACATTGCACTTCAGATAACAGCGAATCTGACAATTATCTGCGAACCATTTCTCCCGTTTTCTATGGAAACACTGCGCGGGTGGATTAATTACAGAGAACTGAAGTGGAGTCAGGCCGGTAATACTGAACTTTTAATACCAGGCCATCATATTAACATTCCCGGATTGTTATTCGAAAAAATTGAAGATGAGGCCATCACCAAACAGATAGACAAACTACTCGCTACAAAAAAGGCAAATGCTGCTGCGGATGGCAAGACTGTAAAGGGAAAAGATGCTGTAACATTTGATGATTTCTCTAAGATCGATATCAGAACAGCAACCATACTTGAGGCAGAAAAAGTACCAAAAACAACTAAACTACTTAAACTTAAGATTGATACAGGTCTGGATGTACGCACAATTGTCTCGGGAATAGCGGAATATTATGAACCTGAGGCCATTATCGGCAAACAGATTTCAATAGTGGCTAACCTTGAGCCCCGAAAGATCAAAGGAATCGAATCGCAGGGGATGATCCTTATGGCTGAGGATAAAGACGGTAAACTGGTTATGGTAACTCCCACAGATAAAGTTGCAAACGGAAGTATGATTAAATGATATTATCGTTTTCTTGATACCCAGGAACCCGGGAATTTTTTAATGATGCTGTCTTTTTTAGCCAGGGCTGTACTTAGATCTCCGCATTCCATTGCACTTACCCTGAAGAATCCGTTTGTTGCTGATACTATCTCGGGTGTGAATCCTTCTTCCCTGAGCATATTTGCCTGACTAACAGCATTCGATTCAGTTTTAAAACTGCCGGTAATAATAAAATAGGATTTCAAATCAACGATTACAGCCTCAACAATAACTGCCTGCTCTTCTTTAATAGCAGGTGAATTATTTTCAGGTTCTGTCAGAGAATCATCAGTAACCTCCTGATCTACGGCATTTTTATTATGTTCAAATTCAGCTGAAACAAGTGGATTCAGAGTAGTTGCCTCTACTTTAGTCTTGAAAAGATCAGTCTTCAGAGGAACAGTTACAACGGCAGCCAGTAAAGGAATTATTACAGCAGCTCTCCAGAGCAACTTTCTCACTGCCGCCTGTTTAACAGGATCCCTGCCTGTATGTTTCATTATACGCTTTCTAACGTCGTATCCCTCAAGAGGCGATAATTGAAAAGATTCGAGCCCATATGAATCCAGATGATAATTTGCATTTCTATCCGGCTCAAACTGAACATTTCCTTCAGCATTATTGATAAAACTACCAATATTATCAAAGACAACCTTTTCTCCTTTTGAGAGTTTACTTCTTAAATCAGCAACATACTCTTCAACTATACTTCTGGCATCACCATAGTTTATTTTGGCTGATCCGGAGATCCTGCCAATCAACAGACCATCATTATGATTAAGGTTCCTGTTAAATGAAATCAGCTTGACAGGAGGGAAGAAAGTTCCGGAATTCTTATCGATGCGGGCAGGAGTATAATTTCCGATGAAGCCTCCGAAACCAGGAACGATAACACAATCGTGTCCGAACAACAATTCACGTATATAAGCTGTAATATCCACCTTAGGTTTGCCTGATTAGAGATACAAATTTAAGAAAAATTCAGGAGCAACAGAAATATCCTAAAATATTTAACAAAAAGAGTGAAAGAATTACTGATCGAACATTCTATGCAAACTCTGTGTTTAATCCCTTTCTTACAATAAGGCAAATTTACTATATTCGTAGTCCCAAATTTGAGAATGGTATGAGAGAAATTCAAATGGTCGACCTGAAAGCTCAGTATGAAAAAATCTGGCCGGAGATCGACCGTGCAATAAAGTCAGTTCTGGAATCTACTGAATTTATTAAAGGCCCTGATGTAAAGTTATTTGAGGAGGAACTACAGGATTATATGGGTGTCAAACATGTTGTTTCATGCGCCAACGGAACAGATGCACTCTATCTGGCAATGATGGTCCTTGGACTGAAACCTGGGGATGAGGTAATAACAACAAATTTCACATTTATTGCGACAGTAGAGGTTGTCGCCCTGCTCGGACTAAATCTTGTAATTGTTGAACCGGACAGGGGTACTTTCAATATTTCAGTTGAAGCTGTTAAAAAGGCAATTACTCCAAAAACCAGAGCAATTGTCCCTGTTCACTTATTTGGTCAGTGCGCTGATATGGAGGGACTTCTGGAGATTGCACTCAAACATAACCTGTTTATAATTGAAGATGCCGCGCAGGCAACAGGCACAGACTATCTGTTTCGTAATGGCACAGTGAAAAAAGCCGGAACTATAGGAAACATTGGGACGACCTCCTTTTTCCCGTCAAAAAATCTTGGATGCTATGGCGATGGAGGTGCACTCTACACAAATGATGATGCATATGCAAAAAAACTCAGGAGTATCGCCAACCATGGAATGAAAGTACGGTATCATTATGATGATATCGGAGTTAACTCCAGACTCGACACAATTCAGGCTGCCATACTCAGGGTGAAACTTAAATATCTTACCAGGTTCAATGCAGCCCGGCGAATAGTAGCTGACCAGTATGACAAAGCCTTTTCAAAATGCAGTTTTATCACTATCCCTGAAAGAGCGGCTTATTCTTCTCATATCTTCCATCAATATACCATCAAGGTTTCAGGAGAAAAAAGAGATGATCTTAAAAAGCACCTCGAATCAAATAATATCCCGGGCATGGTTTATTATCCGGGACCACTTCACCTCCAGGAGGCATACAGGCACTTAGGCTACAGCGAGAATGATTTTCCTGTTACATCTTCACTTTGCAAAGAGGTACTCTCTCTGCCTATGCATCCTGATATGGAACAGGATCAGATTGAGTTCATAATTCACAAAGTATTGGAATTCTTTAATTAGAAGAGATAATGGATAAAGATTATTTTGCACACGAGACAGCAGTTATAGACAATGGCTGTATAATAGGAAGAGGAACAAAAATATGGCATTTCACTCATATAATGGGGGGGGCTGAGATAGGTGAAAATTGTAATCTCGGTCAGAATGTGGTAGTATCTTCAGGAGTAAAGTTAGGTAAGAATGTAAAGGTGCAGAATAATGTATCTATCTATACAGGAGTTATTTGCGATGACGATGTCTTTCTGGGACCTTCAATGGTATTTACAAATGTAATTAACCCCCGCAGCGCCATTATCCGCAAAGACCAGTATCTGGAAACAATTGTTGAGAGGGGAGCATCTATAGGTGCAAATGCTACAATTGTCTGTGGTAATAGTATAGGGAGATTTGCATTCATTGGTGCCGGGGCGGTTGTTACAAAAGATGTAAAACCTTATGCTCTTGTGGTCGGAAATCCTGCTCGTCAGACAGGCTGGATCAGCGAATTCGGGCATAAGCTTATTTTTGATGACAAGGGATATGCATATTGTACAGAAAGTGGTGAGAGATACCAGCTTGAGAACGGGAATGTTTCTAAAATAATTTAGTACTTTTATGTGCCTTTAATGAATTTGGTTATGAATGAGCCTCCAAAAAATTTCGGGATAATCGGGGTTGCAGGTTACATTGCTGTCAGACATCTGCATGCTATTAAAGAAACGGGCAACAACCTGCTTGCCAGTCTTGATAAGTTTGACAGCGTGGGCAGAATTGACAGTTACTTTCCCGAGAGTGATTTCTTTGTTGAGTTTGAGAGATTCGACCGGCATTTTGATAAGCTGAAACGAACCGGGACAAAGATAGACTATGTAAGCATCTGTTCACCGAATTACCTTCACGATTCACATATCAGATTTGCCCTGCGGCATCATGCTGAAGCAATCTGCGAAAAACCGATTGTACTCAATCCATGGAATATTGATGCACTTCAGGAGATCGAAAAGGAGACCGGACATAATATATATACCGTCCTTCAACTTCGTCTTCACCCTAAATTGCAGGAACTGAAGGAGAAGATTAAAAATGGCCCGAAGGGAAAAGTCTATGATGTCGATCTTTCCTATGTTACGAGCCGTGGTAACTGGTATTCTATTTCATGGAAAGGAGATATTCAGAAATCGGGCGGAGTGGCAACAAATATCGGGATCCATTTCTTTGACATGCTTAGCTGGATCTTCGGTGGTACAAAAAATAATATTGTTCATCTTTCTGAACCTCATAAAGCAGCCGGATATCTGGAACTGGAAAACGCCAGGGTAAGATGGTTCCTTAGTCTTGATTTTGCTGACATCCCTGGTAAAGTTAAAGCCTGTGGGAAAAGAACTTACAGATCGATTACCGTTAACGGTGAGGAGATAGAATTCAGCGAAGGATTTACCGACCTCCATACTCTTACTTACAAAGAGATTCTGGCAGGAAGGGGTTTTGGTCTGAAGGAAGCCCGCCAATCTGTTGAGACAGCTTACGTTATCAGAAATGCTTCCCCTGTGGGATTAAAAGGTGATTACCATCCAATTCTTAAATCAATTTTATAATTATATGTATAATAAACTTATTAATAAGGAGACTAAACTTTCTCTCATTGGTCTTGGCTATGTGGGATTGCCTATTGCCCTCGAGTTTGCAAAACAAATAAAAGTAGTTGGTTTTGATATTAAACCTGAAAGGGTTGACCTGATGAAAAAGGGAATTGATCCCAGCAATGAACTCACCTCAGATGCATTTAAGGGTGCGGATATTCTATTCACCAGCAACCCTTCCGATCTCAGGGAGGCTTCATTTCATATTATTGCTGTTCCTACACCGACTGACAGATATAACCTTCCGGATCTTACACCTGTTATCAGAGCATCGGAGACTGTTGGAAAAATTTTGAAGAAGGGGGATTATGTTGTATATGAATCAACTGTCTACCCCGGATGCACTGAAGAAGATTGTATACCCGTACTCGAAAGATTCTCTGAATTAAAGTGTGGTACCGACTTTAAAGTTGGTTTTTCACCTGAAAGAATTAACCCGGGTGATACCAACCACACTCTTACAAAGATAGTGAAGGTAACAAGTGGCTGTGACCCTGAATCGGCAGAGAATATTGCCAGGATCTATGAAATGATCATCAAGGCTGGAGTACACAGGGCAAGCTCAATAAAAGTTGCGGAAGCTGCCAAAATTATCGAAAACACACAGCGCGATATCAATATTGCTTTCATGAATGAGCTGTCGATCATATTTAACCGTATGGGAATCAATACCTTTGAAGTATTGGAGGCAGCTGGAACGAAATGGAATTTTCTAAAGTTTTTCCCCGGTTTAGTCGGTGGTCATTGTATCGGTGTCGATCCTTATTACCTTTCGTTCAAGGCTAAATCACTCGGATACCATCCCCAGATGATCGATTCAGGACGATTTATAAATGATAGTATGGGTGGTTATATCGGAAAACAGACTGTTAAGAAAATAATTGCAACCGGCAAGAATCTTAAGGATGGCAGGGTGTTAATTATGGGTATTACATTCAAGGAGGACGTTACTGATATCCGCAATTCAAAAGTGGTGGATGTGATTAAAGAACTTGCTGATTTTGGATTAAAAGTTGACATTATCGATCCGGGAGCAAACAAGCATGAAGTTATGGAAGAATATGGGGTAGAAATCAGTGAAAAACCTACAGGGAAATATGATGCAATCATTCTTGCTGTCAGTCACAGGGAATATATGAAGCTCGACGAATCTTATTTTTCTCCCCTACTGAACAAAGACGGCATTGTAGTTGATGTAAAAGGGGTACTTCGCGGAAAAATAAAGAATCATTTATACTGGAGTCTTTAATGAAGAATAAAATACTTGTTACGGGGGGAACCGGATATATCGGGTCGCATACTGCAGTTGAACTGATAAATGAAGGTTTCGAAGTTATAATAATTGATAATCTCTACAATTCCGAAGCTGAAGTCATTGACCGGATCCACAAAATAACCGGTATTAAACCTGCACTCGAGGTATTTGATCTGTGTGATAATGATAAGGTTAATTCATTCTTCAGCAAAAACAAGGAACTGTCTGCTGTCATACATTTTGCAGCATACAAGGCTGTTGGCGAATCGGTCAATAAACCCCTTGAATACTACAGAAATAACCTCCTTTCCCTGATAAACCTGTTAGGTGCCATGAAACAAAATGGCATCCCCAACTTAGTCTTTTCTTCTTCCTGTACAGTATATGGCCAACCTGAAAAACTGCCTGTAACAGAGGATGCTCCTCTTCAACCTGCTACTTCACCTTATGGAAACACTAAACAGATTGGCGAGACAATTATCAGGGATACAACCGTTTCTGATAAAAATATAAAGGCTATCTCCTTAAGATATTTCAACCCCATCGGTGCACATCCATCGGCTCTGATAGGAGAACTGCCAAGAGGTGTTCCTGAAAACCTGGTCCCATATATAACGCAGACTGCCTACGGTCTGCGTAATGAACTGAAAGTTTTCGGACATGACTATAACACTCCGGACGGATCATGTGTAAGAGATTATCTACATGTTGTAGATCTTGCAAAAGCACATGTGGTAGCAGTAAAAAGGTTGATTGAAAGTAGAAATAAAGTTAATTACGAGGTCTTTAATCTTGGCACAGGGACAGGGGTCTCAGTCCTGGAGGCAATAAAATCGTTTGAACGTGTTTCAGGAATAAAGGTTAAATATACGTTAACCGGAAGACGGCCGGGTGATATTGAAAAAATCTGGGCCGATCCATCATTCGCTAATAAAGAGCTTGGATGGAAAACATTAAGCTCACTCGACGAAGCGATGAAGACAGCGTGGGACTGGGAAAAAATGATCAGAAGTAAAAAATGACTATTATGAACAAAACTATTCTTATTACAGGTGGCGCAGGCTTTATAGGTTCACACGTTGTCCGCAGGTTTGTAAGTAAATACCCAGAATATCTTATTGTTAATGCAGATAAACTTACATATGCAGGCAATCTGGAAAACCTGACAGATATCGAGACTAAAAAGAACTATAAGTTTGAAAGGGTTGATATTGTTGACAAGCAGTCTGTTCTGAACTTGTTTAAGAAATATGCTTTCGACGGCGTAATACATCTGGCAGCTGAATCACATGTCGACCGGTCAATCACAGGTCCTGATGAATTTGTTTTTACAAATATCGTTGGAACAGTAAATCTTCTGAATGCAGCGCTTTCGGGCTGGCGAGACAACTTTGATGGGAAACTTTTTTACCACATTTCAACCGATGAGGTATTCGGCTCACTTGGGAAAGAGGGCTTTTTTACTGAGGAAACAGCCTATGACCCAAAGAGCCCGTATTCAGCTTCAAAAGCAAGCTCCGATCACATGGTGAGAGCATATAACCACACATTCGGAATTCCGGTAATAATATCAAATTGTTCAAATAATTACGGTCCTAACCATTTCCCTGAAAAACTCATACCGCTGGCAATCAACAATATCAAAAACAGTAAGCCAATTCCGGTATATGGTAAAGGTGAGAATATCCGCGACTGGTTATATGTTGAGGATCATGCATCTGCAATCGATCTGATTTTCCATAAAGGAAGAGCCGGCGAGACTTACAACATTGGAGGTAATAACGAGTGGAAAAATATTGACCTGATATTGCTTCTTTGCAAGATCATGGATAAAAAGCTTAACCGCCCGGCAGGCACTTCTGAAAAAC
>JANNKF010000471.1:0-3691 GCA_031396165.1 Bacteroidales bacterium
GGGCTCGTCGATCGCGCCGCTCAACGATGCGCTCGTCAAGTCGGCGCAGCCGTCGTACGACCGCTTCAAGGTGGCCGATAAATGAGCAGGGTTTGTCACGTTAAGATAAAATAGTCAAGATGGCGATGCAAAAACCATGACAACGGCGCGAAGGCCAGCAGCCCTATTAACTTTGTCACGGTAGCAGAATTAGTCACGGTACTGAAATTTTGATAAGTGGAAATGATTTTGCTGCATAGACTTTGGGGCTGATTACCAGGCAGTCCGGGCTGCTGAAGGCAATTACCTATACCAACCGTGTTATAGTGCGTTTAATTTTAAAACTGTCACCCATCGATGAATTTGTCACGGTAGAAGGAATAGTCATAGTTGTATTAAAATTGTCAGGATATAACAGATCTTTGAGTTATGGTATGCAGGATATTTCATTTGCAAGCTCGTTTAGAAGATTTGATTCGAGCTTCAGGATGTGTGGCTTTAAATGTACTTGCAAATAGCCTTTTACTGTATATGATAATTATTTTACTACCAGATCAATCTTAGATACTGAAGACGCTCTAAAATAACCAAGCGCATTGCCTGTTAAATTTGTTGGAGGACTTGTTGGTGTTGGTGAATAGGCACCTCCGTCATTTTCAAATTGTTTTAATAATGCTTCATAGTATTTAAATGCATTCTCTGAAAGCGACAGCATACGAATCCTGGCTTTATCTCCTTTATCGAAGTACCAAAAGTCTTCAAAACCTATTGGACTTGCTCCGTCATCCAGATTAAAACCATTGACATATTCTTTAAGATAAGTATCACTTAAAATTGAGAAATTCCAAACCTTTGCAGCGCCATATACAAGATGATATAAATCGTCGCTACCAAAATTGAACATATAATAATTAATGTCATTTTCTGGCTCCTTGAAATATATGAAGGGCACAAAATAATTCTGGCCATCCTTTTCTAAGAATTGTTCCCTGAATTCTACTGAATCGATTCCAGATACACTTGGCATAATCTCTGTTGCTTCTATTATCAAGTTTTCATAATTAATCATTAGAGAATATTTATTCCCAGGTTTACCTTGGATCTTCGTTGTTAGATATATTCCGTTCAAATAATTAGTATCTCCACCAATCAAACGTATTGTATCTATTATCCCGGAATATTTTTTAATGGTTATAAAATTATATAACCACTTTGGATGCCTCTGAATAATGGCAGGTAATGGTTTTAATGTATCAACTGTTCCCTCATTATCACTTATCACAAAAAGTGCTTGCGATATGCCGGTATTTAGAGTTTGTTCTGATATACTTTTACTATGGCTCAGTTTAAAAAAATATGGCCCCTCCTCGTCTGTTATTGCTCCTTCTAAAACTACCCTATTCCCAGAATCATGTATGTTGATGTCAAACTCTTCTGAACATGATGAAAATACAGTGATAAAAAACAAAAGCAATAATCTGGTTTTTAGCATAATATAAGGACTTAAAACTTAAAATTATAGGCTACCGAAGGGAAAATTCCATAGAGGTATAGCTTATAAGTCTTTGACTGATTAAGACTGTTTTGATCGGGACGGCTATACAGCATAAAAACATTTTTCCTATTATAAACATTATTTATAGATAGTAGAAATTCGGATTGCAACTTCTTCGTAGTTTCGGGGTGATATGAGATAGAAATATCCATTTGGTGATAGGTTGGAACCCGGTAAGAATTACGTTGGGTGAAGTAATTAAATGAGGCACCATAATATTGGAAAGTACCTGCTGGAACTGTCATGTTACTACCTGAGCAAAGGGCAAAGGAGGAAGAGAAGGACCATTTATTGCTAAGATCATACAGCATTACAATTTTCAGGTTGTGAGGCTTATCATATGTTGGCGAGTATGGTTTATTATTATTGATACCATCAATATGATTAGTTACTCTCGAAAGGGAATAGCTTATCCAACCTTTTATCTTTCCATAAGCACTTTCTAAATAGAATTCTATTCCATAAGCATTTGCAAAACCTGTAAGTAGTTGTGATTCAATGTTATTATTTAGAAATAGATCTGCATTGTCAACAAAGTCAATAATATGATCCAGTCTTTTATAATAAATCTCGACAGATGTTTCAAATTTGTGATTTAGAAAATCATGATAGAAACCAATATTAATCTGTTTGGATTCCTGAGGGACTATCTTCTTTCCGGATGGAATCCAGATATCCGTTGGCATTCCAATACTTGAATTTGAAAGAAGATGATAATACTGGGTTGTTCCTGTATAAGAAAGTTTTAATGAAGAATTGGATGATAGGATATAGTTAACCAGCATCCTCGGTTCAAGATTGCTGTATGTTTTAATCCTCTGTCCTGTGGAATAGTGTATCGAATCAAGAATGGAACGATTATTTGAATCATATTCATAAATGGTTCTCTCTCCAATCTCTGAGAATGATGTGGCACGAACACCAATTTTAAAATTTACAGGTGTCCAAATTTTATAGTTTAATTCAGCATAACCACCCAATTCCATCGAATTTCTATTATTTAATGAGAATGGATTAATTACTGATGTATTTTCATTTGGTGTAATCTTCCCAGGCAGAGTTGTCGTTAAACCTGAAAATATTCCATATGAGACTTTTAATTTGCTATTTGCATAATAATCAAAATCTGACTTTACCTGAAAATTTGTCAACCTTGCTTGCCATAAAAAATTGCGGGTATCATTTATCAGACGGTAATCATAATTATATTGACTATAAACGAATGTTGAATTTGTAAACAATTTTGGACCAAATATGTGATTCCATCTTATTGTTGATGTTTCATTGCCCCAATCCAAACTAAAATTATCGCTAAAGTTTTTAAAGAAGAAATGGTCATGACCCAAATAGCCTGAAAGAAATAAATGATTTTTTTCATTCAGTTCTATGTTAAATTTCCCATTGAGATCATAGAAATTGATTTCATTTCCTCTCTTGAAATTGTTTAATGCAGGTATAAATGAATTTAATTTTGCCACCTGATTTGCGATAAGTCCGGCGTAGCTATACCTACTTGAAAGAATAAACGAAGACTTCTCTTTCTTAAGAGGTCCCTCAATAGTTAAACGAGATGACAACAGCCCAACTCCGCCTGTTATTACATTCTTTTTATTATTTCCCTCCTTCATCCTAACATCAATAATGGATGAAATCCTCCCGCCATATTTTGCAGGGAATGCAGATGTATAAAAATCAACTGAGCTTATTGCATCAGGATTGAATGTAGAAAACAATGAAAGTGCATGATTTGGATTAAACAGAACTGCTTCGTCAAGCATTACAAGGTTTTGTCCAAATGAACCACCCCGGACTGATATACTATTTGTTCCTTCATTGGACGCAGTTACTCCTGGAGTGAATTGGAGGGATTTTATTATATCAGCCTCTCCGATAAACTGAGGTATTCTTTTTATTGTCTGGATTGATAAGTTATTCAAGCTCATTTGGGGTCTCCTGATATTATTTTGTGAGTTCCCTGATATGACTACTTCATCTATTTCGAAAACTGTCGGAGTAAGTTCGATGTTTATAGTTGTATCTGATGAAATTGAGATTACCAATTTTCTGTTTTTGTAACCAAGATATGAAGTCAATAAAACTCCTGAAGCCGAACTTGCCTTTAGAGAGTAAAAACCATACTCATTAGAAGTGACCCCA
>JANNKF010000023.1:0-3153 GCA_031396165.1 Bacteroidales bacterium
GACTCTTCTTTCCCCCCAAACCACTTTAAAACATTGTCATCCCGAAGCGAAGCGAGGGATCCCCTGCACCTTTTAATATTCCTTTTCTAAAGTCTAATTCCATCAATTCTTCCCAATCTGCTCATTCAACCAACCTGGCCGGTTTGTTGTTATTCCTTTAACACCAAGTGAGATAAGTCGTAGCGCTTCAACTGGGTTGTCAACAGTCCAGCTGAATAGTTCAAGGTTTAATCTGGCTGCCTCATTTGCAACTTCCCTTGTTATAATATTCCAGCTTAAACTTATTCCATTAAGACCTGCCCCGGGCACAAGTGACAGATTCTTTTTAAGAAGTTCAGCATTACTGCAAAGCCAGTAACATGCGTTCTCAGGAAATGCTTTCTTGGTATCACTGATTGTCTGAAAATCAAAGCCAATAAATACAAATTTCTTACCTTTTCCTGCAGTATTTATCACCTTTTTCATTTCAGGAAGTACCTCACTTCCGCATTTGATCTCTACAACAAGCTCTTTTCCTGCTGGAACCATCTCTATTAGCTCTTCCAGAAATGGTATTTTTTCTCCTTTGTATTCAGGGTTCTTTAATAATCCAATATCCAGTTTCCTGAGCGTATCGGAAAGTGTTTCCTTTATTGTATAATTTTTTCCTGCTGTCCTTTTGGTAGTAGCATCATGATTAACCATAATACGGTTATCTTTAGAAAGGTAAATGTCACATTCAACAGCATCGGCCCCAAGTTCCCACGCGAGTTTTGAAGAAGCTATGCTGTTTTCAGGTGCCTGAAATGAAGCTCCTCTGTGTGCTATTATCTGAACTTTTGGTATCGGAACTATTTTCTTCAGTTCTTTTTTAACAATTTCTGTCCAAACTGCATATCCGGCAGCATTAAGATGCAGCAGATCCTTGATAAAAAGTTCATCTTTTGGTTTTCCTTCATTATTTAGAAATGCGAAATCAGTTCTGATTGAATAAGTGTTTTTCTGATTCCAGCATTCTTTTCTGATTAGCTCAGTAGATTTCTGAATCTCCGGCCAGACTTTCCAGCGGGAGGAGCAGGGTGTTACCTCAATCCAAAATACCGGTGTCTCCGGATGACTCTTTCTGATCGTCTTCAGAATATTCTTAAAGAGTGCCACAACCTCTTCCGGGCTCTTATCCTGATCACTTCCAATTATGTCATTTGCTACAAACAACACAATTGCACTGCAGGGATGAGGTTCAAAGATCCTTTCGGCATATACAGCCACATCACTTAGTCTGGAGCCACCGAATCCTCTCTGGATAACCGGCCAGGGAGCCATATCTTCAGCCAGGCTTGACCATAATCTTATGCTGGAGCTGCCTGCGAAAAGTATTGAATTGTCAGAATAAGATTCGGATCTGTCAAGTTGTTCAAATTTCTGAATATCATTTTCCCATGCCAGAACCTGTGGTAATGACTTATATTTGTTCAGCGGGGAACATCCAATGAGAATAATCGTGGACAGAAGAAGTAAATACCTGCGCATTTTAACTTTTTTTAATATGGTCTAAAAGTACTTTTTAATATTGTTAAAAAAATGTAAAAAATCGGGGATATAAGACCTGGTCGTTTTACTTGATAATATTATAATTTATTTTACAAAAAAAAAGTTACGTTTGTAATAATTATCCATAAAGTACATACTTCAATTTAATAAAATGTCAAAAAGCCGGCTGTTTCTCACAAAACCACTTCCTCAGTTATTCAGTGAATCCAAGGAATCAGATGGTTTAAAAAGAACACTCACACCACTGAACCTTACAACTTTAGGTATCGGAGCTATTATTGGTGCCGGGATCTTCGTTCTAACAGGTCAGGCTGCCGCTCAGTATGCCGGTCCCGGAATTGTCCTCTCATTCATTATCTCTGGTCTGGCATGTGGTTTTGCAGGTTTGTGTTATGCAGAATTTGCTTCTATGATACCTATTGCAGGAAGCGCATATACCTATTCTTATGCCACTCTTGGAGAATTTCTGGCATGGATAATAGGCTGGGACCTTATTCTTGAGTATCTGTTTGCAGCCTCAACAGTTGCAGTTGGCTGGTCGGGTTATGTTGTAAGTTTTCTCAAGGACCTTCACATTTTTATACCTCCTCAGTTCACTGGTGCTGTCGGGACGGTACTTGTCGATGTCCCGGAAATGGGATGGAAACCGCTAACCGACGCTTTTGCCCAAACACTGGCTTCTACTGGTATACAGGTTGATTCTCTGGCTCATGTCACTTGTGTCCTTAATCTGCCTGCTATGTTTATTGTTGCGCTGTTGACAATATTACTTGTAATCGGGATACGTGAATCTGCCAACTTTAATAATATTATGGTAATTGTTAAAGTTTCAGTTATTATTCTCTTTATTGTAATCGGATTTGTTTTTGTTAAATCAGTTAACTGGCATCCGTTTATTCCTGAGAATAAGGTCGAATCAGCACCATTTTCTGATTTTGGAGGCTTCTGGGGATGGATGAAAGCCTACAGTCAGGAGTTTGGAAAGTTTGGAATAAGCGGTGTACTCAGAGGAGCAGGAGTCATTTTCTTTGCCTACATAGGGTTTGATGCCGTATCTACAGCAGCTCAGGAAGCCAAGAATCCCCAACGCGATATGCCGATAGGTATCCTTGGTTCATTAGGGATTTCTACAGTTTTATACATTCTTGTTGCAATTGTATTGACCGGAATCGTAAGTTATACAACTTTAAATGTTTCTGATCCGGTTGCCGTTGGAGTGGATGCAATGGGAAAAGGAATGTTCTGGTTAAGACCTATTGTTAAAATTGCTGCTATTGCCGGATTAAGTTCAGTAATACTTGTTATGCTTCTCGGTCAGCCCAGAATATTCTATTCAATGTCAAAGGATGGTTTACTGCCTCCGATCTTTTCAAAGGTTCATCCGAAATTCAAAACTCCTTATATCAGTACAATAATTACGGGAATGGTTGCAATGATAATTGCCGGTGTTTTGCCAATAAGCATACTCGGGGAACTTGTTTCAATTGGCACACTTCTGGCTTTTATTATTGTCTGTATCAGCGTTATAGTATTAAGAAAATCAAAACCAGATATTCACCGGCCGTTTAAAACCCCATGGGTTCCGCTTGTGCCGATTCTGGGAGCATCAATATGTTTTATTCA
>JANNKF010000036.1:0-7232 GCA_031396165.1 Bacteroidales bacterium
AAATGACAAAGGAAGTCCTCACACCCGAAGGCTGGTTTAAGACCGGGGATCTTGGAACACTCGATAATAAAAATAATCTCTATATAAAAGGGAGGCTCAAAAATATGATTGTTGGCGCAAGCGGAGAAAATATTTATCCGGAGGAGATCGAATCAATTATAAATAATTTCAGGTTTGTTGTTGAGTCTCTGGTTGTTCAGCAGAAAGGTAAACTGGTTGCTCTTGTACATATTAACAGAGAGGAGCTTGAAAAGAAATATCTGGCTCTGAAAAATGATATGTCGAAGCAGAAAGAAGATATGACAAAACAGGTTGAGGAAAAGATCCAGGAGATCCTTGAGGAACTTCAGGAGTATGTCAACTCACAGGTTAATAAATTCAGCCAGATTCAAAAAGTTGTTCTTCAACCGGTTCCGTTTCAGAAAACTGCCACATTAAAGATAAAGAGGTTTCTGTATACCTAGACACCCCTCTGCCGGTGCATAGAATCTCCTCTGTGAATTCTGCCTTGCGAAGAGACACTCTCAGCCGCTGCGCGGCATCTCCCCCAGGGGGGAGAAAAGTCTCACATATAGCTGAATTTCACTTACATTATGAATTTAGTCCCCCTTCAGGGGGAATGTCCGAAGGACAAGGGGGTAATGAATCAGAAGGTTTTATTTCCCTGCTTCATCAAACCTCTTATTCACCTCTTTCCAGTTTACCACATTCCAGAACGCATCAATATATTCAGGTCGCCTGTTTTGATATTTCAGATAATATGCGTGTTCCCAAACATCCAGTGCCAGAAGGGGTGTCCCTTTTATTGTAGCATTATCCATCAGTGGATTGTCCTGATAGGGTGTATTTCCTACTGCAAGCTTCTTTTCCGCATTGATATAGAACCATGCCCATCCGCTTCCAAACCTGGTTTTTGCTGCATTACCAAATGCTTCCTTGAATTTATCAAACGAACCAAATGTTTTATTTAAAGAATCGGTCAAACCGGCGGATGGACCTGAAGATCCGGCGGCCAAACTGTTCCAGAAAAAGACATGATTATAAAAACCACCGCCATTGTTTCTTACAGCATCAGGATGTTTTGACATTGAAGAAAAAACATCTGCCAGCGCCATTGTTTCAAGTGGTGTGCCTTTAACTGCATTTAAAAAGTTTGTATAGTATGCCCGATGATGCTTGTCATAATGTACTTCCATTGTTTTTGCATCTATATAAGGCTCCAGAGCATCATAAGAAAAAGGGAGGGCCGGGAACTCTGAAACAGGTGACCCTGCAATTCCTGAAGATTTCGAACTTCCCGGATTGCCGGCAACTACATCCTGTCCAAAATAAGCCGCTGCTAAAAAAAGTCCGGAGGACTTTAAAAAATTTCTGCGTTTCATGATTTTAACTGTTTTAACGATAAACATCCGGAGTTTCCTTTTGTTCATACAATACTTAAAATACCCCAACGTTATGTTTTTTGACAGGGTTACGGTAAGTCGTAAAAATATTGCTACTTTTATCAAAGTTAATTTACCTGTAACCGCCTAACTTTAAATTTATTGAATATAAAGAAGCATAATATCACTGTATTCCTTATATTTTTATTTTTTATGATTGCCCTGGCCTCAAGTAAGGGTGATGGCAAATAACCAGAAAAAGATAACCAGCAGAACGAGACACTTTTAGGAATTTTATGAGTGAGAAAGAGAAGAAGAAAAATTCTGAGGATCCCAAAATAGACGAAATACTGGATTCTTCACGGCGTGATTTTTTAAAAAAGGTTGGACTTGTTGGTGCTGCTTCGGTAGCAGGTGCAGTTGCCGTGTACTCCGGGTATCATTCTCTCATATGTTATTTCTGCTTACCGCCTGGCGATTCATTATTTATGTTCTGATGAAGCTACGTGATATTTACATAGTTGGTAAATCTGTAAAAACTGATAAAACAGAATTAATATGAAAAACATTACAACCCTCGGAAGAGTTCTATTTGCTGTCCCGTTTGCACTCTTCGGCATAAATCATTTCCTAATGCTTGATTATTACATGGGAATGCTAACCTCCTTTATTCCTCTTGGTGCATATACGATTATACTTACAGGTATAATGCTTATTGCAGCGAGTATCAGTATTATTTCCAAAAAATTTGTGAAATTCTCCACCATTATGCTGGCCTTACTTCTTTTCATGTTTATTGTCACAATACATATTCCACATCTCATAAGTGGTGCAGACACGACTGTTACGTTAATTGCACTTCTTAAAGATATCAGCCTGATGGGCGGATCTCTGATGATTGCCGGAATATATTATGACGAAAAAAAATCAGGTACAAAATAATAAATATGAAATCTTACATAGAGATTCTTAAAGATGAAGATTTACAGATAATTACTGATTATCTTAAGTCTATTGGACAATGAGAACAACAAGAAAAAAAGTTCTGCGATAATTCCCTTAAAGGATGATGCTAATTGCATTCCCCACACGGAAATAATTTCTATCTTTGAAATAGAGTAAATCTATGGTTTAGTTATGAATCAAATTAAATTTTTTGTCCTGATAATTTTTTGCCTTGCTAACCTTGAATCCGGTTCCCAGCCTTCACTTTTTGATCAGCAGATGCAGATTGGTTTTGATGAAAAACAGGGACGGTATGCAGCTTTGGATGTCAAACTGATCAATGAAGACGGAGACACTGTTCTTCTCCGCGACGTAATAACCAGGCCAGCAATTCTTAACCTGGTATATTATCAGTGTCCGGGAACATGCAGTCCCCTGATGTGGGGCATTTCAAAGTTTATAGATGAAGTTGACCTGCAACCAGGAAAAGACTACGATGTTATTACCATAAGTTTTGATCCCTCAGAACCTATCAGTTTAGGGATCGCAAAGAAAGCAAGTTATATGAGCACTATGAAAAACAAGGAGTCTGCCAAAGCCTGGCACTTTTTTGTTAGCGACAGTGCGAACTTAGCTAAACTTACCAGTTCAGTAGGGTTTAATTACAGGAAACAAAACAGTCAGTATATACATCCTGCAGGTTTGATTGCTCTGGCTGCGGATGGGAAGATAATACGGTATCTTCGTGGTATTGAGTTTATGCCCTTCGATATAAAAATCACGATGGTGGAAGCAGCAGAAGGCAAAATCGGACCAAGCATTAACAGGTTGCTTGCAATCTGCTATTCATACGATGATAAAGGAAATCAGTTTGTATTTAATGTAACAAGGGTTTCAGCTGTCGTCATTTCATTCATTCTCCTCATTCTGTTCTTATTTTTGGCAGCGAGCCGGATAAACCTTAAAAAGAAAGTTAATTAATGAGCGCATCAACTGCTATTGAGGAACCCAGCTATCTGGACTACAAAGGAAAATACAAAGGGATTTTTGCATGGATACTTTCTACCGACCATAAGAGAATTGGTCTTTTATACCTTTTTTCGATCCTTGCATTCTTCGTTGTAGGTGCTACACTGGGGTTATTGATGAAGGCGGAACTCATTGCCCCGGGAAAAACCATTATGGATGCGCAATCCTATAATGCATTATTCACACTTCACGGAATAATAATGATCTTTGCGATTGTTATACCCGGTCTGCCGGCAGTATTCGGAAATTTTATGCTGCCGATAATGATCGGAGCTAAAGATGTCGCCTTTCCACGGCTGAATCTTCTTTCGTGGTATTTCTATGTGGCCGGTGTTACGCTTGTTCTGGTTTCTCAGTTTGCCGGTGATGGCCCTCCGGATACAGGATGGACATTCTATGCTCCCTACAGCTTCAGAACAACAGGTAATATGCTTCCTGCAGTTTTTGGTGCATTTGTTCTTGGCTTTTCCTCAATTCTTACCGGTTTAAATTTTCTGGTAACAATCCACAGAATGCGTGCTCCCGGAATGACCTGGATGAAAATGCCTCTTTTTCCATGGACACTTTACGCAACAGGCTGGGTACAGCTTCTTGCAACTCCGATAATAGGTGTTACATTACTCATGATCGTTGCCGAAAGAACGCTGCATATAGGTTTCTTCGACCCCACACTCGGAGGCGACCCGGTTCTTTATCAGCATCTCTTCTGGACCTACAGTCACCCGGCGGTTTATATAATGATTTTACCAGCTATGGGTGCAATCTCAGAGATCATTTCAACGCTCTCGCACAAATCAATATTCGGATATCGGTTCATGGTTGCTTCGGCCCTGGCGATAGCCTTTGTAGGATATTTTGTATGGGGACATCATATGTTCACTTCAGGAATGAGCGGAACAGCGCTTTACTCCTTCTCATTGCTTACCTTTCTGGTAGCTATACCGAGTGCAATTAAAGTATTTAACTGGATCTCTACCATGCATAAGGGGTCGATCGATCTTCAGCCACCATTTTTCTGGGCTGCTGCCTTTATTTTTGTTTTCATGGTTGGTGGATTTTCCGGTTTGATTCTCGGTTCCCTTGCTGTAAATGTTCATTTGCATAATACGCACTTCGTTCTGGCTCATTTTCACTTTATTGTTTTCGGCGGTACAGGGTTTGCCTTTTTTGGAGCCATGCATTACTGGTATCCGAAAATTACCGGAAAGATGTATGATAAGCGATGGGCGAATATTGGTCTTCTTCTCTTTGTGGTCGGGTTTATAACACTTTACGGACCAATGTTTTATCTTGGAATGAAAGGTATGCCCAGACGGTATTTTGATTACGATGAGATCTTCCATGCAGGCAATATTATTTCAACAATGGGTTCGTGGGTACTCTATTCCGGAGGAGCAATAATTATTATAAACCTGTTTGCTTCATTAAAGAATGGCATTAAGGCACCAGCCAATCCCTGGGGCGGTAAAACTCTTGAATGGACTGTTCCTTCACCTCCGCCCCTGGAAAATTTTGATGAGTCACCTATAGTTACCAAAGGACCATACGACTATAAATGAATATGAACACAGTATCACACAGGGACGACCTGGCATCAAAAACCGGCATGTGGCTTTTTCTATTTACTGAGATGCTCTTGTTTGGCGCTCTTTTTGTGGTTTATTCGGTCTATCGTTACCGACATGCTACGGCTTTTCATCTTGCTGCCGAAGAGTTAAGTGTTGTTATCGGTACAATTAACACAATAATACTTCTGATCAGCAGTGCAACAATCGCGATGTCAATCACTGCAGTACAATTAAAGAACAAGAAGCTTGCTCTTTTCCTTCTGACTATAACAATCATCCTGGGAGTAGTATTCCTGGTGAATAAATACTTTGAATGGGGACATCATATTACCGACCATATTTATCCCGGTTCATCAGTTCTGGCTTCGCGCGGGCAGGGGGACGTACTCTTTTATGGATTGTATTTCTTTATGACCGGACTACATGCCCTGCATATAATAATCGGCCTGGTCTTTGTCGGGATAATATCCGTAATGATCATCAGGAACAAGATTGATTCAGGGAACCATGTTCTTCTTGAAAACAGCGGCCTGTATTGGCACCTGGTAGATCTTATCTGGATCTTCCTCTTTCCTTTATTTTATCTTATTACCTGAAGAAGACACAGACAATGGAAAATGAAAAAATTCATATAATCCCTTACAGAACATTCCTTTTGGTTCTGGCTTTGTTAATATCACTAACCCTGATTTCTGTCCTTCTCACACAAATTTCCCTGGGGACCCTTACTGTGGCTGTCGCATTGTTAATTGCAACTGTCAAATCGGCATTTGTACTTATGATCTTTATGCATCTTAAGTTTGAATCGAAAATGTTCAGATTTGCTGTAATTGCTGTTTTTTTACTTATAGCCTCAGTAATAATTATAACCCTCCTTGATTACCTTTACAGATAATAAGAGAGTATGTACTCAACTACCGGAATAGAAACTTCAAATTATGTATCAGGTTATGATAAAGCATTCTACTTTATCGCTGGCGTATCATTGTTATTGCTGATAGGGCTTACTGTTACAATGCTCTATTTTATCTTCAGGTATAACAGGAAGAAAAACAAAGTTGCCACTCAGATTGAAGGCAATACACGACTTGAAATCATATGGACAGTAATTCCGGTTATTTTATCATTGGTTATGTTTTACCTGGGCTGGGAGGGATGGAAACCGATGTATAACCCGCCTAAGGATGGTATGACAGTTACAAGTGTGGCCAGGATGTGGAATTTTTCATTTCTGTATGAGAACGGAAAACAGAGCCCCATTCTGATAGTTCCGGTAAATACTCCCGTCAAAATTAACCTGGTTTCACTGGATGTTATTCACAGTCTGTTTATTCCGGACTTCAGGGTGAAAGCAGATATGGTCCCCGGAAATGAAAAAATGATGTGGTTCCTCCCTAAGGTGGAAGGCGAATATTCAATCTTTTGTGCCGAGTATTGCGGCTTACAGCACTCATATATGCACTCAAAGGTTAGTGTATTGTCGCAGGAAAAATTCAATGCCTGGTATATCGATACAACCAAAGTTATTGCTGTAGCCACTAAAACTGGTCCCGGCGCTGAAGGCGAGGTTATTATGATAACCCAGGGCTGTTTTGCCTGTCACTCAACTGACGGAACCAAAATTATCGGACCGAGCTACCTTAATCTTTTTGGTGAACAACAGGTTGTATTACGCGACGGGAAAGAGGTTACGATTACCGTTAATGAAGAATATATAAGGAAATCGGTACTTGATCCCAACTCGGAAATTGTGAAAGGCTACCCAAAGGGGTTGATGCAAAGCTATGGCAGCACACTTAAGGATGAGGATATTTTAAAGATAGTTGAATATCTTAAAACACTAAACGAAAAATAAATTGGGAGTAAGACTAAGGCATTACCTCGAACTAAGCAAAATAAAAATTATGGTTCCGGTAAGTCTGACAGGATTTACCGGATATTTTATTTTCGACCCCCATTTTTCGATACGAATTCTTTTTATTAGTCTTGGGATCCTGCTGATGGCTGTATCTGCCTCAGTTCTTAACCAGGTACAGGAAATCGAACTGGACAGGAAAATGAAGAGGACACGCAATCGTCCGCTTCCTGCTAATCTGATCAGCACTCAACAGGCAATAATTTACTTCCTTTTTACATTTATATCAGGGTTTGGGGTTCTTTTCCTTGCAGGAAGCCTTAAAACGGCAATTATAGGCCTTTTTACCGTTATATGGTATAATGGAGTCTATACCTATTCGAAAAGGCTTACAGCGTTTGCAGTCGTTCCCGGAGCCCTTACAGGCGCATTGCCGCCCCTGATAGGATGGGT
>JANNKF010000347.1:0-9133 GCA_031396165.1 Bacteroidales bacterium
AAGTTTTAAAACTTCGCTTTAAATATCACGTAGTCTGAAGACTACATTTTAGTAACAGCGAAGTCGGAGACTTCGCTGAGCGGAGCGGAGAAAACTCAGTGTAAGTTATTCATTTTTCTATTTTATAAATTTTATTAATTCTGAATACAGTCTCTGCACCGGCAGACCAACAACATTGAAATATGATCCTTCAATCCTGCTGCAGGCTATGATCCCAATCCACTCCTGAATGCCATATGCACCTGCCTTATCATAAGGTTTGAAATTATCTACATAGTAACTGATATCTTCTTCGGTGAGCATTTCAAAAGTAACTTTTGTGGAATCAAAAAAAAGCACGTGATTGAGTTTTGATAAAATCGATACACCTGTAATTACCTCATGCGTGTTTCCTGAAATTTCTTTAAGTATCCTGAAGGCATCCTCCCTGTCAACCGGCTTGCCAAGAACTTTGTTGTTACACCAGACAATAGTATCGGCAGCGATAATAATCTCATTATCAGCTATTTCATTTTTAAAAATATTAGTCTTCGATTCCGCCACGAACAACGCTATCTCCTCACCTGTAAGTACATCGGGGTATGTTTCGTCGAAATCTCTTATAACAATATCGAAATTCAGTCCCATTTCTCTTAACAGCTGTTGCCGGCGTGGAGAGCTGGATGCAAGTATTATCCGGTATGAATTCAATTTATCAGCAATCATAATCAGAAGAGATTCCAGGTAAGAATTACTTTTACAACAACAGAATACAGTATTCCGGTAAGCATTACTATTTTCATAGACCTACTGGCATTATGAAGTTGTTTTCTATCCTTACCAATAACAATCTTATAAATTACAAACAAAAGAGGTAATACTATTGCAACTGAAAGATAAATAAGTGTAATCCTGTCATTTACAAAGAAATACCAGGTGAGATATAGCAGTACCACAGTTAAAATAATGAGACAGGCTGAAACAACCTTTGAAGTGAGAATACCAAGTACGACAGGCACTGTATTTCGACCGTAAGCGAGATCACCTTCAAAATCCTCAATATCTTTGATGATCTCCCGGGTAAGTGTTGTCAGAAAAGCAAACAAAGCGAAACCTCCGACCCAGAAGAAAATAAAATTAATTTCAGGTGGCTTTATTGCATTAACCGCGTAGTATCTGTAGAGGGCAGGCCATTCGTAAAATACTACGAGAAGAGGGACTAAGGCTGTTAAAACTGCAACTATGATATTACCAATAAGGAATTGCCGTTTATAACTTGCAGAATAGAAATAAAGCAAACCGGATACAATAAGGAAAAGTGCTCCCATCATTATATACCCGGCCTTCCATGAGATATAAAATCCCGCTGCCACTCCTATTATATTAAAAATATTGTGTAACATCATCGCCATGCGACGGGGTACTTTTGTTCCAACGATAACTTTACCTTTATTAATAAGATCCGTCTTTATATCGAAATAATCATTAATTACATATCCTCCCGCAGTAATAAAAAGGGTTGCTACTACCAGTAAAGCAAAATCATACCATGGGAACTGAAGGGTTACAGGAACTTCTTCTCCGCTTCCCTGTGTAAGTATTACCCCTATTCTTCCAATCAATGGTTCAATTACTGCATACCTCATTAGTATCATGGTAACAGTTACGATGAGCAGGTTTTGCCACCTGATAAGATTGAGAAATTCTTTCATAATTTACCAGCTGAATGCTTCTGAATCCATCCATTTATTATGTAATCTGAGAACCTGTTCTATTACATCCCTTACACATCCCTCTCCACCTTTTTTATCAGATATATAGGCTGCTACCTGCTTAATCTCACTGTCTGCATCCGAAGGACAGACAGGAACGCCAGCGCTCTTCATTACCTCAAAATCTGGAATATCGTCACCCATGAACAGGACGTCAGATTTATTAAGATTATACTTTTTCAGAAAAGTATTGAAATGTGAAATTTTGGAACGGCTGTTGAGATAGATATCTTTTATACCCAGACGCTTCAGCCTCTTCTGATACTCCCTTGAACTGCTGCCAGAAATAACACCAATAATGTAGCCTTTTTTGACTGCGAGTTGAAGTGCATATCCATCTCGCAGATTGACAGTCCTGTTCGGTACGCCGAAAGAATTGAGCGTGATCGTCTGAAGTGAGAGTACCCCGTCGATATCGAATATGAATGCTTTGACTCTTGTCAGATCTTCCTTAAAATTTGCCATTGTGCAAGTTGCTTGTTGCTAGTTACTTGTTGCTTGTTGCTAGTTACTTGTTGCTTGTTGCTTGTTATTAATGAACCAGGAACCAGAAACCAGGAACCAGCACCCAGCACCTTTTTATTTTTTGTCATCATAATAATTAATTATCGACTGCGTAACCTCACTATAGATTCTTTTCAGTTCAGGTGAGAAAGATAGTAAATCCAAATGTTTTACGATAGTAATATTATCATTTCGGAAAGCAGGTCCTGTCTGGGAGTTTTTTGGACCATTCTCAACTGCTTTGTTAATTGTTTCAACTATCAGCGGCTTAAACATTTCGAGTGAATAACCTGCCTTATCAGCCACTTCTTCGCCCCTGGTAAGCATGTGGTTAGTAAAATTACATATAAAAACAGCAGCCAAATGCAGTAACCTTCTATGCTCACTATCAACAAATTGTATTTTGGATCCTAATGATTCTGCCAGTTTTTTCAAAGTCAGGGAGGTCAGTTCATCCGATGACTCTAGCAGAAAAGGAAGCTCTTTAAAATCAATTACTCTGCCGGGAGAGAATGTTTGCATAGGATAAAAAACACCTTTTCTTTTTATCTTCCCTGGAAAAATGTCAAGACCGAAACTACCTGCAGTATGCACTACCAAAGTATCAGGATTGCAATTAAGTGTATGCAGTACACTTATAAGTTTATGGTCTGGGACGGCAACGATTATAATATTTGTTGAATCGGGGAAATTTAAATCAGTCGACCATGAAGCATTACATAACCGGGCAAGGGATGCTCCTGTGTGCTCCGTTGTGGAAACGACCAAATCAATTTTATTTCCTGCCGTAAATAGTTCTTTACACAAGGCAAATGCAACTCTCCCTGCTCCCGCAAAAGATATACTACTATGATCCATGACAGAATTTTTGTGAAATATACAAAATTGCCTCAAGAATTAAGTACCTAACTATAACGGTTAAAAAAGAAAGGGGAGCTCTGAAACAGCACTCCCCTTTAATTATCAAATTTCTTAGATTATTTTTTTCCGTAAAGATCTGCGTAAACGTCTGTTACCTGTACCATATAAACCTTATAATAAGATTGATACGAATAATTACTTGTCTGATACAGATAATTGCACTCCCAGTATGCATTACCAGTTATCAGAAGTACATCTCCTGATTTTGAGTCAGCAAGTTTTGGGAACATCTCTTCGGGATTACAAAAATTATATGTCTCGTAGGCATTGCCTGGCTTTTGAAATGTTATATTGGATCCCGTTTCATTCCAGTATACTGTTACCGGTGTCTGTGACAGAGTGAGAATAACATCGCCGTCGCAGCCACATTTAGGCTGCTTTTTGCAGCCTGAATATGAAACAACTGGTGCAATAATTATCAGTGCAATAATTAATTTTCTTATCAGGATTCCAATCATTTCAAATATTTCTTATGCAGTTTACACTAATAAACGAACAAAGTAATTATTTATTTTATGCCTGAGCAGTGGGGCCGCCAAAAGTTAATGGCATGGCAGGCCCTGATCCTTTTACTTCTTTGATAATACCATGAACAGATTCATATTTGGCTATGTTATCCTGAAGAGCCGCAACAAGACGTTTTGCATGTTCCGGGGTCAGGATTATCCTGGATTTAACCTGTGCTTTTGGGATACCAGGCATAATCCTTACAAAATCGATTACAAATTCAGAAGCTGAATGAGTTATAACGGCCAGGTTCGAATATGTTCCCTGGGCTACTTCTTCATTCAGTTCTATACTGATTTGTGTTGGATTTTTTGGATCTGTCATGAAATATTTTTTAGCTTACTTCGTTTCTGTCTCAGCTTCCTGATCAACACCAACAAGGCTCTCATACTCGTCGAGGGAACCGACAATTATGCCGTTATACTGGCGCTGTCCTGTTCCTGCAGGGATAAGGTGCCCTACAATTACGTTCTCTTTTAGACCCTCAAGCCTGTCTATTTTTCCTAAGATGGCAGCCTCGTTAAGCACTTTGGTTGTCTCCTGGAATGAAGCGGCTGAGAAGAAGCTCTTAGTCTGAAGTGAAGCCCTTGTAATACCCTGAAGTACCTGGCTTGATGTTGCAGGAATTGCATCCCTCGCTTCAACAACCTTAAGGTCACGACGCTTCAGGACAGAGTTATCATCTCTCAGTTTACGTGCAGAAATAATCATACCCGGACGAAGTGTCTGAGAATCACCACCATCTATGATCACTTTCTTTCCATAAATCCAGTCGTTTTCGTCCATGAATTCAAGTTTATCAACAACCTGACGTTCAAGGAATTTAGTATCACCCGGATCGACGATCTCAACCTTACGCATCATCTGACGAACAATGATCTCAAAATGTTTATCGTTGATCTTTACACCCTGTAAACGATATACTTCCTGTATCTCATTCACAATGTATTCCTGAACTTTTGTAGGTCCTTTGATCGCGAGAATATCTGAAGGTGTTATCGCTCCATCTGAAAGAGGAATACCAGCCTTTACATAATCGTTCTCCTGTACAAGTATCTGTTTGGAAAGCGGAACAAGGTATTTCTTTGTCTCGTCAGTTTTTGACTTGATGGTGATCTCCCTGTTACCTCTCTTTATTTTACCAAAAGTTACTTCACCATCGATCTCTGATACGATTGCAGGGTTCGACGGGTTACGTGCTTCGAATAATTCTGTTACGCGAGGCAGACCACCTGTGATGTCACCGGATTTTCCAACAGCACGCGGGATCTTGGCAAGAACCTCACCAGCCTCAACCAGCTTGTCTGTGTCAACAACAAGGTGAGAACCAACAGGAAGGTTATATACTTTAAGCTCTTCGCCTTTATTTGTTAAGATCTTGATGGCCGGGTTTTTAGTCTTGTCCCTGCTCTCAATGATCACTTTCTCCTTGAATCCGGTCTGTTCATCTGACTCCTCCCTGAAAGTAATACCTTCAATAAGATAGTCGTAACCAATCTTACCGGCAAGTTCCGAGATGATAACAGCGTTGAAAGGATCCCATTCGCAAATAAGTTTCCCCTTTTCAATTTCCTGTCCGGGTTTAATATAAAGCTTTGAACCATAAGGAATTGTATGGGTCGTCAGAACGATTCCAGTCTTTTTGTCAACAATTCTTAATTCTGCAAGACGGCCGATAACGATATCAATATCACCTTTCTCAGCATCTTTTCTGGGAACACTTCTGATCTCTTCAATTTCAGCAATACCACCATAACGGGCAATAAGTCGTGATTCGGTAGTGATGTTCGATGCAGTACCTCCAACGTGGAATGTACGGAGTGTCAGCTGCGTACCAGGCTCGCCGATACTCTGTGCGGCGATAACTCCAACTGCTTCACCTTTCTGAACCATACGGCCATTTGCAAGGTTACGTCCATAACATTTGGCACAAACACCTTTTTTCGATTCACATGTAAGCACTGAACGAATCTCAACCTGCTCAATCGGTGAATCTTCAATTTTTCTTGCAATATCTTCGGTTAATTCGAGTCCAGATTCTGTAATAAGTTCACCTGTGAGCGGGTGATAAATATTATGAACAGTAGTACGGCCGAGAACCCTTTCATACAGTGATTCAACAACTTCCTCATTCTTCTTGATTGCCGTAGCAATAAGACCTCTGAGTGTTCCGCAGTCTTCTTCGTTAATAATAACGTCCTGTGAAACGTCAACCAGACGACGGGTTAGATAACCGGCATCAGCTGTCTTGAGAGCTGTATCTGCAAGACCCTTACGTGCACCGTGTGTTGATATAAAGTACTCAAGAACCGAAAGTCCTTCCTTAAAGTTCGAAAGAATCGGGTTTTCGATGATCTCAGATCCTGTAGAACCTGATTTCTGAGGCTTGGCCATAAGGCCCCTCATACCTGAGAGCTGACGTATCTGTTCTTTTGAACCCCTGGCACCCGAGTCGAGCATCATATAAACAGAGTTGAACCCCTGCTTATCTGTCGACAACTGCTTCATAAGTGTCTGGGTAAGTCTGGCGTTTACATGTGTCCAGATGTCAATTATCTGATTGTATCTTTCGTTGTTCGTAATGAATCCCATGCTGTAATTATTCAATACTTCTTCAACCTGCTCATAACCTTCAGCTACAAACTTTTCTTTCTCTGCAGGTATGATAACATCGTCGAGGTTGAATGACAATCCCCCTTTAAAGGCTGCATTGAATCCGAGATTCTTGATAGCATCAAGGAAGTCTGCAGTTTTAGCAGTACCGGCCAGCTTAAGAACCCGCCCGATAATATCCCTTAAAGATTTCTTGGTAAGGATCTCATTTATATAACCAACCTCTTGCGGAACATACTGGTTGAAGATTACTCTTCCTACAGTTGTTTCAAGAAGGTGGTTTACAAATTCGCCGTCAACCCTGTCATTAACTTTAACTTTAATAACAGCGTGAAGATCTATCTGACCCTCATTGTATGCTATATTTACTTCTTCCGGTGAATAGAAAATCAATCCTTCCCCTCTTACCTTCTCAGTTTCTGTGCTCTTCTTCCCTTTGGTAATGTAATAGAGACCAAGAACCATATCCTGTGAAGGAACAGTAATTGGTGCACCATTTGCCGGGTTAAGAATGTTGTGTGAAGCAAGCATAAGCATCTGTGCTTCAAGTACAGCACCGTTGCCAAGCGGAAGGTGAACAGCCATCTGGTCACCGTCGAAGTCAGCGTTGAAAGCTGTACAGACGAGAGGGTGAAGCTGGATAGCTTTTCCTTCGATAAGTTTTGGCTGGAAGGCCTGAATACCAAGACGGTGCAGTGTAGGAGCACGGTTTAGCAGTACAGGGTGCCCTTTAAGAACGTTTTCAAGGATATCCCAGACAACAGGATCTTTCCTGTCAACTATTTTCTTTGCTGATTTTACAGTTTTAACAATACCTCTCTCGATAAGTTTCCTGATAATAAAAGGCTTGTAGAGTTCAGCAGCCATATCTTTTGGCAAACCGCATTCGTGCAATCCCAGTTCCGGACCAACAACAATAACCGAACGGGCAGAGTAGTCAACCCTTTTACCGAGCAGGTTCTGACGAAACCTTCCCTGTTTTCCTTTCAGGCTGTCGCTGAGTGATTTAAGCGGCCGGTTAGCATCCGTTTTTACAGCATTTGCTTTCCTTGAATTATCGAACAGTGAATCTACTGCTTCCTGGAGCATACGTTTTTCGTTACGCAAGATCACTTCAGGTGCTTTGATCTCAATAAGTCTTTTCAGACGGTTGTTTCTGATAATGACCCTTCTGTAAAGATCGTTCAGGTCGCTTGTTGCGAATCGTCCGCCATCGAGTGGAACCAGAGGTCGCAGTTCGGGTGGAATAACAGGAACAACTTTGATGATCATCCATTCCGGTTTGTTAACCGCTTTGGAATCTCTGAAAGCCTCAACAACCTGAAGACGTTTAAGCGCCTCATTTTTACGCTGTTGTGACGTTTCGGTATTTGCCCTGTGACGAAGTGAATATGACATTTCATCGAGATCGACACGGCTCAGAAGCTTATAAAGAGCCTCTGCACCCATATCGGCAACAAATTTATCCGGATGATTTTCTTCCAGATACTGGTTTTCTTTTGGAAGTGTTTCCGTTATTTCGAGGTACTCCTCTTCTGTAAGGAAATCAAGATATTTGACACCATCCACAGCTTTAATGCCCGGATTGATGACAACATATCTTTCATAATAAATTATAGAATCAAGCTTCTTGGTCGGTAGGCCGAGAAGATAACCTATTTTGTTTGGCAATGAACGGAAATACCAGATGTGGGCAACCGGAACCACGAGGGAGATGTGTCCCATTCTTTCGCGACGTACCTTCTTCTCTGTAACCTCAACGCCGCATCGGTCGCAAACGATTCCTTTATAACGGATACGTTTATATTTTCCGCAATGTCACTCGTAATCTTTTACCGGACCGAAAATTCTTTCGCAGAATAATCCATCGCGCTCAGGCTTATATGTACGGTAATTAATTGTTTCAGGCTTCAGTACTTCACCACTTGAACGATCAAGTATTTCTTCAGGTGAAGCCAGACCTATTGAGATTTTTGAGTAACTGGTCTTTGTTTTGTTATCTCTTCTGAATGACATATGCTGAATATTATTTTATTCTAAAACTAAAACTTCAAAACACAGCGAAATACTTAATCAAGTATAACGCTTAGTCCGAGACCTCTAAGCTCGTGCAGGAGAACATTCAGTGATTCAGGAATACCCGGCAATGGCATTGGTTCGCCTTTCACAATTGCCTCGTATGCTTTGGCACGGCCAACAACATCATCGGACTTGATTGTGAGTATCTCCTGCAGGATATGAGCAGCTCCGAAAGCTTCCAGAGCCCACACTTCCATTTCACCAAAACGCTGACCTCCAAACTGAGCTTTACCACCTAATGGCTGCTGAGTGATAAGAGAGTATGGCCCAATTGAACGTGCATGCATCTTATCATCAACCATATGGCCTAGTTTGAGCATGTATATAACACCTACGGTTGCAGGCTGATCGAATCTTTCACCTGTGCCGCCATCGTAGAGGTATGTCTTACCATACTTCGGAAGATTTGCTTTTTCGGTATAATCAGTTATCTGAGAAATAGTTGCACCATCGAAAATCGGTGTTGAGAAAGTCATTCCGAGTTTCTGACCTGCCCAGCCGAGGACAGTTTCATAAATCTGTCCGAGGTTCATCCTTGAAGGAACACCCAGTGGGTTTAAAACTATATCAACAGGAGTACCATCTTCAAGGAAAGGCATATCCTCGGCACGTACTATCCTGGCAACTATACCTTTGTTACCATGACGTCCGGCCATCTTATCACCAACCTTTACTTTACGCTTTTTGGCAATGTACACTTTTGCGAGACGCACAATACCTGCGGGCAGTTCATCCCCTATTGTAATATTGTATTTCCT
>JANNKF010000062.1:0-20782 GCA_031396165.1 Bacteroidales bacterium
AGACCGAAGACGGAAGACCGAAGACGGAAGACCGAAGACAAAAGGTGAAAGAGATAAGTTTAAATAATATTAGTATGAAACAATCTGTAAATTTTCTGGTGATCATCCTCATCATTTTCCAATTTTCATTTTCGGTGATAAACGGACAGGAGAAGAAAGCAAACTACGGTAACATACCTGATGAACTGGTTGCTTACGACAAGTATCAGAAAGCCCATAAATATCATTTTATGGAACCATTGAATTTCTGGGGTGCCGGTCGTGAACTACCTGCTCCGACAAACCTTAAAGAAGTCAGAATCGGGTTTCTTGGACCTCTTGAGGGATCAATAATCTCTTCACTGGGGAAACAGATGCTGCAGGGTTCGGTACTTGCTATCGAGGAAGCAAATTCAAGCGGTGGTTATAAGGGAATTCCTTTCAAACTGATGATGCACAATGATGCAGGTCTCTGGGGAGCAGCTGCAAATGAAATTGTGAAAATGGACGATGAAAAGGTATGGGCATGGCTTGGCTCAATAGATGATATTGTTTCTCATGTAGCGATCAGGGCAACTTTAAAACTGGAGATCCCGAATGTTAATACCGGTGACCCCGATCCGACTTTCACCGAAACAAATATACCCTGGGTGATCCGGACAATCCCCGATGATCGTCAGAGCAGCTACGCCCTTGTAAATCAGATTTTTGTAAAAGACGGTCACAAAAGGGTCGGCATGATTAGGGCAAACAATCGTTATGGACGTGTTGGTACACTTCATCTGAACCGTTCTGCATCGCGTATAGGTTTTCCACTGATTATAGAAGAGCGATTCAATGACGGTGAAACAGATTTCAATAGCCAGATTGAGCGTTTAAAGAAAACCAATCCTGATGCAATCGTAATGTGGGGAAATGCCAAAGAATCCGCACTTATATTAAAACAACTCAGGGCATTGGGAATGAAGCAACCTGTCTATGGTTCTGACAGGATGGTAAATCCAGAGTTTCTCTCAATAGCCGGGCAGCTTGCAGAAGGTATTATAACAACCTGCCAGTACAATCCTGATTCAGGTGACCCAAAACTGAAAGCATTTAAAGCTACTTACCTCAAAAGGTTCGGACAGGAAGCTGATGTTTTTGCTGCACATGCTTATGACGGAATGAATATTCTTATAGAGGCTATTAAAAAGGCCGGACTGAACCGGGCACTTATAAGAGATGTACTGACAGACCTGAAAACTTTCCAGGGATATAAAGGAGTTACTGGTGTTGTCAACTTTGACGGGACATGGAACAACGTCAGGCCAATTTTCATGGCAAAGGTAAATAATAGTAAATTTGAATTTTCTGCTGCTCCAAAATGGGAAAAGGATGACAAAATATATAAGAAAGCACCCAGAACAGAGTATTAATAGTTTTATCAGAATTCATAATGGATGATAGTAAGTGTAGCGGTCCGGCAAATGCAGGGTTTAAGATTCCTGAAAAGGTTTCATGGAAAGCAAAACCGTCAGGAACAATTGTAAATATTTCAGGGGTCAGTATTGGTGGTTCTGAAATAGTTATTATTGCGGGTCCATGCGCTGTTGAGAGTCCGGAACAGCTTTTTGAAACCGCCAGGGCTGTAAAATCAGCCGGGGTAAAAATTCTTAGAGGAGGCGCATTTAAACCCCGTTCCTCACCATATACTTTTCAGGGCCTTGGCGAAGACGGATTAAAACTTCTGTCAGAAATAAGTAAAGAAACAGGTCTCCCCGTCGTTACAGAAGTTATGGATACACGTCAGGTTGAACTTGTTGCATCATATGCCGATATGCTTCAGATCGGTTCGCGTAATATGCAAAACTACCCTTTGCTGAAAGAAGCAGGTATGTGCCATAAACCTATTCTGCTAAAGAGAGGTATGATGGCCACAGTTGAGGAGTTCCTGCTTGCAGCGGAATATATTCTTAACCAGGGCAATGAGCAGGTTATTTTATGTGAAAGGGGCATCAGAACATTCGAAACATCTACCAGAAATACTCTTGACTTAAGTGCCGTTCCCATGTTAAAACATCTGTGCCATCTGCCGGTAATAGTTGATCCCAGTCACGGAACAGGTCTCAGATGGATGGTTCCATCATTATCCAAGGCAGCAGTGGCCGTTGGTACAGATGGCCTTATAATTGAAGTACATAATCATCCTGAAAAAGCGTTGTGCGATGGTCATCAATCGCTAAGTCTGCCTGAATTTTCCGAACTGATGATTTATCTGAAAAGAATAGCTCTGGCAACAGACAGAGAAATTTCATAAATTAGAACCTGCAACACGGGAGTATAAATAGCATCTCTGAATGAGATCTTTAAAGTTATTATTTGCATTCTGTTTGCTGCTTTCCTTTACGGAAGTCACGGCCTGGTGTTCAGCGATATTCTGTAAGTCTGTTGAAAAATCCGATACCATCAAAATAGGTCTGCTTATTTCTGATAACAAGGCTGTTGCAGCTAAAAATGGAGCAGGTCTGGCAATAATTAAAGCCAATGCAAGAGGAGGTTGCAGGGGAATCCCCTTCAAACTTGAGGTTCGTTCAATGGAGGGGCCCTGGGGAACCGGATCCAAACAGACAGTAAACCTGATATTTAAAAAAGAGGTTTGGGCTATTCTGGGATCTCACGATGGAAGGAATGCCCACCTCGCTGAACAGGTCACCGCAAAAGCCAGAATTGTGTTCTTATCAGCCTGGACTGCCGATCCTACACTATCGCAGGCGTTTGTACCATGGTATTTCAGCTGTGTACCCAACAATTTGCAACAGGCTGATATTCTTATTGATGAAATTTACAATGAGCGGAGATATGCCAGAGTAATGACTATTTCAGATAATAGTTATGACTCAGATCTAGCTCTGAAAAGCTTTGTTAATAAATTAACAGAAAAGAACAGGGCATCACTAACCCAACTAAGCATCGATGTTGCTGTTAAAAATATAACAGAACTGGCAAATAAGTTAATTGTAACAGATACTGAGTGTATAGTTATTTTCGGAGCTCCTTCTTCTTCAATTAAGTTATTAAGCATTTTGAAAGAGAGAAAAGTAAGCAAGCCGGTTTTTGGAGTTTTGTCATTACTCAGCGAAGATGTGCTTAAGAAAAATAAGTTATCGGTTTTTGATGGAGTTACATTGGTTTCCTCTGAACACTGGTACAATAAGGAAGGATTGGCTTTCGGTGAGGAGTATAAGAAGTTATATGGAGCTTACCCCGATCCGGTGGCTGCCTATGCATTCGACGGGATGAATATAATAATTGAGGCAGTAAGAAGCGCCTCACCCGAACGTGAGAATCTGCAAAAAGCAATGGCTGGTACTAAATATAAAGGAGTTACAGGATTGATAAAATTTGATGAGCGTGGAAACAGGATAGGTCCGTTTCAGCTCATGAAGATTAAGAATGGGGCTCCTTCATTGTTTCGTTAACAAAGTAATCAATAAACTCTGCATCCTTTTTATTACTATTTTTGGAATATGAAGAACATATTGAAACTTTTGCTTTTCACACTCTGCCTGACCTTTCTGATAAGATGTAAAAATGCAACAGATAATAAGCAATCATCAACTGATCTGGCTACAACAAAAACCCTTGGTCTTGCTTATCTTGAGGAGTTTAAATTAGAGGATGCTGAGAAAGAATTCCTGAAATTTATTAAGCTGGCTCCGGAGGAAAAACTAGGATACGCCAATCTGGGGCTGACGTACCTGAGAATGGGAAAATACCCTGAAGCAGAAAAACAACTTCAAAAGGCTTTAAAGATCGATCCGAAAGATGCCGACATCAGGCTGATTCTGGCAACAGTTTACAGAATGAATAATGACAAAGTCCGTTCTTTATCTGAACTTAAGGAGGCCCTCACATTTGCACCCGGACATATTAAGGTTCTATATGACATCTCAGAATTATACGCTCTTGAATCAGACGAAGAATCAGTAAAACAACGTCAGGGTACTTTATTGTTACTTGTAAAAAGCAGTCCGGGTAACCTGGTCCCCTACCTTAACCTTACCGAGATCCTCATCCGCCAGGGAGAACCTGACAAAGCGCTTGAATATCTGGAGATTATAAAAAAACAATTTCCCGAATTCCCGAAAGAGGCAACCGGTTATTATGATAAGACTCTTATGGCATTAAAAAAGAATGACAGGGAAAATTCCATATTGAATTTTACAATTTTTCATAATTATCTTAAAGTTACTTCGCCCTATCAGGCTGGCATTATGGAGCTTAAAGGACCCGGCGGATCGCTGATAGGATTTCCGGTTATCACATTCGAAAGGCAGACATCATTTGCGGGTAATGAGAACGGATCGATACTCGAAACAATTAAATTCACAAATGTTACTGAATCAGCGGGACTAAATAATGTACCTGTCTCAGGGTCAACCGGCAGTGAATTCTCACGTTCTTCACATGTGGAAGCTGCAGATTACGATGGCGATGGTGATATTGACCTGTATTCCGGCAGCTACGATCAGGCTTCTTCATCATATAAACATTTTCTGTTCAAAAATTCAATGGGACTCTTCACCGATGCTACAAATGAAGCGGGTTTAAGACATTCAGGCATAGAGTCATCTGCCAGTTTCGCAGACTTTGATAACGATGGTTTCTTTGATCTGTATATTGTCCGGGAAGGTGGGGATATTCTGTACAGAAATGTATCAGAAGGTACTTTTAAAAATGTCTCAACAGAATCAAAAACTGAAAGAAAAAAAGAAGGAAATAACGCAGTGTTTTTTGACATGGACCACGATGGGGATCTTGATCTATACAGATTATCATCTGACCTCAATCAACAGTTTCGGAACAATTCGGATGGCACCTTCCTGGAATTAAACGGCAAAATGGATCTTCCCAAAAGTGGCACAATAAGCCGCGATGCAGTTTTCGGAGATTTTGACGAGGACGAAGATCTGGATCTCATTGTTGTAAACGAAAACTCTTCGAATATTTACTATTCAAATCAACGACAGAGTGTTTTTAAAGATGTCACTGAGGTCAATGGTCTTAAAACCGCAGGTGGTTCTACTTCTGTAACTACCGGAGATTATAATAATGACGGCTTTCTCGATTTGTTTATTACCTCGGTAAATGCAAATGAAAATCTATTGTATAAAAATCTGAAGAACGGAGGTTTTGAAGCTGTAAAGAACAGTTCTGAAATGTTCACCAAATTGAGAGATCTGAAAGCCTATGATGCTTCTTTTCTGGACTTCGACAATGATGGTTTTCTGGATATTGTAATTGCAGGAGAAGTATCTGTTGGCGATGGCAGTGGTTTGTGTCTTTATCACAATGACGGAAACGGGAGCTTCACGGATGTGTCGGACTTATTACCGGAAGATATTAAGTCAGGTAATAAATTAGCTGTTTTTGACTACAATGATGATGGTGATCTGGATATTGCCGTTGCGGGCGTAAATGGTGGCTTGTTTCTGATAAGGAACGATGGAGGCAACAATAATCGCTATATCAAAATTAAACTTTTCGGACTCAGGGCCGGAAGCGCTAAGAATAATCATTTCGGTATCGGAGCAAAAGTTGAGATGCGTGCAGGTGATTTGTATCAAACAACGGTGGTTTCCGACCCTAATGTCCATTTCGGTATGGGAAACCGTTCTCAGGCAGATATTATCAGAATTACCTGGACAAACGGTGTTCCCCAGAACATCTTTAACCCGGGAACCGATCAGTCATTAATTGAAGCACAGACACTTAAAGGCTCCTGTCCTTTCCTCTATACCTGGAACGGTGATGAATATGTCTTCGTAAAAGATATACTCTGGAGAAGTGCTCTCGGAATGCCACTGGGAATTATGGGTGGTAATACAGCGTATGCATTTGCAGATGCCTCTGACGATTATATTAAAATTTCCGGTCAGGATCTGATAGCTGTAGATGGAAAATATTCAATTCAGATAACATCGGAATTATGGGAGACAATATATCTCGATAAGATCCAGATGGTCGCCGTTGATCATCCTGAATCAACAGAAATCTTTGTTGAAGAACAGTTCTCTCCCCCACCCTTCCCGGGCTTAAAAATATTCCAGATTGGACAAAAACGCATACCTTCCACTGCATCAGATAAAAACGGAGAAGATGTTCTTCACTTTATTTCAAAAAAAGACGATAAATACCTGTCAGGTTTCAAGCCGGGAAAATACCAGGGGATAACGGAGATAAGTGAAATGATACTTGATCCCGGGGAAGCAGGAAAAAGTGATGTCCTGTATTTGTTTATGAACGGATGGATCTTCCCGACCGATGCCAGTATCAATTTTGCACTGACCCAGACTGACAAAATAAAAGTTTTCCCTCCTGTCATCCAGGTAATTAACAAAAAAGGGGAATGGGAAACTGTTATCGATAATCCGGGTTTTCCAATGGGGAAAGATAAAACTGTAATTGTTGATCTGTCGGGTAAATTCCTTTCCTCCGATCGCAGAATTAAGATCAGGACTAACATGGAGATTTACTGGGATTATATTTTCTTCTCGGAAAAACTCTCTGAATCAAAAATAACAACAACAAAAATGGATCCTCTCTCAGCCGACCTGCACTACAGGGGATTCTCAGAGAGTTTCAGAAAAGGAAGCAGATACGGCCCGCATTGGTTCGACTATTCCAAAACCGATAAAGAACCTAAGTGGAGAGATCTGCCGGGTAACTACACCAGATACGGTGATGTGCTGCCCCTGCTTAAAATATCTGATAATAAGTACATTATCTCCAATGCCGGTGATGAAACCTCAATCAAATTTGATGCAGGCTCCCTGCCTGAGTTAAAAGAGGGATGGAAAAGAGATTTCCTGATCAACAGCGTCGGATGGGTAAAGGACGGTGATCTGAATACGGCCTATGGAAACTCAGTCCTGCCTTTGCCATTTCATGGAATGAAGAGTTATCCGCCTTCTGAGAATGATAAATATCCGAATACCAATGAACTTCAGAAATATAATATGGAATACAACATTAGAGAAGTAACTAATGAAGGGTATCTTAATGCGCTTAAAAAATAAGAAACAAATAACCGCAAAGATCGCAAAGTTTTTTCGCAAAGATCACAAAGAGATGCAGAACAACGATTTAGCTTCGCGTTCTTTGCTATTCTTAGCGTGCTTTGCGTTTAATATTTTTTTCTTAGACGAGACTTCAGCTCAGAAAAACAGTGTCACTTTCACAGAAATTACAAAAAAAGCCGGAATAGATTTTAAATACACCCTGGGAGATTATTCCTATGTGAACATTATTGAAAGCAGCGGATCAGGCATAACTGTATTTGATTATAATAATGATAACCTGATGGATCTTTTCCTCATGAACGGAACATATCTTGAAGGTATCTCTGATCCGGAAGGAAAGGTATTTAAAGATACACCGGATAAACTTTATAAGAATAACGGAAACGGAACTTTTACCGATGTTACAGCTGAAGCAGGCGTTGACGATCGTCACTGGAGTATGGCAGCGGGTGCAATTGACTATGACTTTGACGGGGATCAGGATCTCTATTTATTAAATTATGGTCCCAATGTTTTTTACAGGAATAACGGGAATGGAACATTCTCTGACATTACTTCGTCGATGGGTCTCGAAGGACCGGAGAAGTTGAATGGTTTTACAAAATGGAGCATTGGTGCCTCATTCTGGGACTATAACAAAGATGGCAGACTTGATGTAATGGTTGGAAACTTCCTGGCATTTGATCCTGCATACGTATCAACCGCAGGGTCCGGAATAATGCCCCACCCTTCCGAATATAAAGGACAGGCCTCGATGCTTTATGAACAACAACCCAATGGGAAATTTACAGATGTTTCAGGGAAAAACAATCTCTACTATCCCGATTCAAAATGCATGGGATTAACTGTGTTTGATTATGATGATGACGGCGATCTGGATATCTTTCAGGCCAATGACCATCACTTTAATTATCTTTTCAGAAATGATAAAGGAGCTTATAAAGAAGTTGGTGTTGAAAGTGGTGTAGCAGCCAACAGCAAAGGAATTGGTACCGGATCGATGCACGGCTCAACCGGTGACATTGATGGTGACGGATTTATTGATATCCTGGTTACTGATCTTGAATATGGTGCCATGTATCGAAATTTGGGAAACGGTGTATTTACTGATATGACAGAATCGAGCGGTGTTGCAGATCAAATGAGAGCTAAAGGAAGCTGGGGAGCCGTTTTGTTTGATTATGACAACGACGGAGATCAGGATATAGTTGCAGCTAATGGAACAGCAGAAGAACTGATCCTTCAATATCCGCTGATACTCGAAAACGACGGAAAGGGAGTGTTTAAAAATGCCGGTGCGGCGGGTGGCGACTATTTCTCTGCAAAAAGATCAGGCAGGGGCCTTGCAGTATTGGATTATGACAATGACGGAGACCTTGATATTATAGTTTCACATGTTGATAAGACTGCCACAGCTGCCTTGCTAAGAAATGACGGGGGAAATAAAAACAACTGGATCGGACTTACATTGCTCGGAAAAGAAGGAATGGGGCCAGCCATCGGAGCCAAAGTGACTGTTACAACCGGAGAAAAGAAGCAGGTACTTGTAAATCAATGGACTACCAGCTATTTATCAAACAACGATCCACGGCTTCATGTTGGTCTGGGGCAACAGAAACAAGTAGATCTGATTGAGATCAGGTGGTCAGATGGCGTCAGGGAAGTGTATAAGAACTTACCTGCAAACAAGTATATAACGATTAAGGAGGGAGTTGGAGTAGTAAATAAATAGGCATGGGGCGCAGGGCACAGGGCGCAGAGCACAGAGCGCAGAGCACAGAGACTAGGAGACAAAGAGAGAGCCTGAAAAAGATTTGGGTTTAAGCCGCAGAGCGGCGAAATATTGGTAGCAGGATGAACCCCTTTTAGCAAATGGCGCCGGAGTCGGATATTGATTGAATGAATGGACTTACAACCGGCGCCTGAACAGATCTGGAGAAAGGGAGATAGGGAGACGAAGAGACGAAGAGACGAATATATAATAAGGAATATGAATAACCAATATGTTGAGAAGGTGATCGACCTGACAAAGCCGGAGAAAAATGTAATTTACAACATGTCACATGCAGAGGCTGTTGAGGCTGTCAGGTCAGGTAATGCGGAAGCCGTTCGTAAGATAGACGGCCAGTTTGCCCTGGTTTCAGTTGAAGGCAAAACGATCAGAATGGCAAGATCTATCGGAAGACCTGTACGATATTTTATTGCCAAGCGTCCGGAAGGACCAAATCTTATAATTGCCGGGAGAATTGATGTAATATATGATTATCTGAAAGGTGAAGGTCTGGAAAATCAGTTCCATCCGTCATATACTCGTATGGCACCGGCTCACTATATAACTAAAATTGAGCTGCTTGGCTGTCCTGATCCGAATCCGGTTTATACGAGGTTCTTTACACCGGAACGTAACAGACTTGCAAGTGAAAATTCCGGTCAGATTGGTGATGAGTACATTAAAGTAGTCTACGAAGAAATTAAGAAATGGTTGCAATATCGCGCCAAAACAGGACCTGTTGGTGTAACTTTCTCTGCCGGAATCGACAGCGGTTCTGTATTCCTTCTTACTTACCATGCCTTAAAAGAACTGGGTGAAAGTCCATCAAGACTAAAGGCGTTTACCTTATCTATCGATGGTGGCGGGGCTGACCTGGTTCAGGCGAGAAAATTTCTCGAGTCTCTTAATCTGGAAATGTTCCTTGAACCTGTTGAAGTTGCATACTCTGCACTCGATTGGAAAAAGGCAATTAGAGTTGTGGAGGACTACAAACCACTTGATATTCAATCAGCTGCTATGAACATTTCCCTGTTGCAGGGTATTCGTTCACGCTACCCCGACTGGAAGTACATCATAGACGGTGAAGGAGGAGATGAAAATCTGAAAGACTATCCGATAGAAGAAAACCCGGAGCTTACAATAAAAAGTGTCCTCAATAACCTGCTGTTATACCATGAGGGCTGGGGTGTAGAGTCGATCAAGCATTCATTAACCTATTCAGGAGGATTAAGCAGGGGTTATATGCGTTCATTCGCAACTGCAGATATGGCAGGGTTTGAAGGTTTTAGTCCGTATACCCTGCCCAATGTTATTGAAATCTCTGAAGGAATACCGTACATTGAAATGACCGGCTGGGACCATCAGAAACTCTATGATCTTAAAGGAGAAATAGTATCCCGTGGTGTTAAATCAATAACAGGACTTGATATGCCTGTATATCAGAAAAGAAGGTTCCAGCATGGAGCAGCTTCTTCAAATGTATTTGATAACCATTTTCCTGTAAGAGAAAATGCTTACAGGAAGGAATTTCTTTCTCAATATGAATAATAGTTCTCAAATTTCAATTGACGACAATTGGATCAAATCCTCACGGGGGAAAAAGAACAAAATAGATCCTAAGAAGCCATATGGATGGTTGGTGGAGAAGGAACGCACTTCGGAAGGGAAAATCGAAGATACCGCAATAATATTCCTTTCAAACTGCGAGTGTCCTTTTCACTGTCTGATGTGCGATTTGTGGAAAAACACCACAGATGAGCCTGTAGCTCCGGGTGTTATTCCGGCACAGATAGAACTGGCACTTAAGGCTTTGCCTGATGTAAAGCACATTAAGTTATATAACAGCGGTAATTTCTTTGATAAAAGAGCAATTCCTGAAGAGGATTATGAAAAGATTGCCTCACTGCTTAGTGGTTTTGAAACTGTTATTATTGAATGTCATCCTAAACTGATAAATGATAGCTGTCTGAGATTCAGAGATATGCTAAAACCTGAGTTACAGATCGCTATGGGACTTGAAACAGTTAACCGGGATGTGCTTCAAAAGCTCAATAAAAAGATGACTATGGAAGACTTCAGAAAATCAGTTCGTTTTCTGAAAAAGAACTCGATTATGTCAAGAGCCTTTATCCTCCTCAAAACCCCGTTTATGACCGAACCGGATGGTATCTATTGGGCGGAGCGATCAATAGATTTTGCCTTTTGCGCCGGGGTTGAGTGCTGTACAGTTATCCCGGTGAGAGGAGGCAATGGAGCAATGGAATTGCTCAGGGAGCAGGGACATTTCTCTCCGCCTGTTATTCAGTCACTCGAATCTGTACTTGAGTATGGGGTAAGTATTAACGCCGGACGGGTATTTGCAGATGTATGGGATGTGCAGCTATTTTCAGATTGTCCGAAATGTATTGGCAAGAGGACTGACCGGTTAATTGAGATGAATTTGAATCAAACTGTTTTACCCGAAGTTACATGCGAATTCTGTGATGCTCACTAGCCACTGAGTTGCAATTTAGAATCATTTTTGAGATCTGCTGGTCATTTTATCCTAACTTTATTGCAAGGATCAAAGCACTTTTTCTAACTATAAATATGAGATCATCAGAAGAGAGATTTGTATTTTTTATTCTATTCTTAGCATTACTGTCAATCCAGGGTTGTAATTCGGAGTTTGGAAAAAACACACAACTGCTCAATCGTAAACCGGCAATCGAACCGGATTACATCAATGTTACTATTCCTCCCAATATTGCACCCATGAATTTCTCAATATCTGAAGAAGGTGATAGATTCAGGGTGTTAGCATCATCAAAAATATCCGGAACCAGGATTACAGTAACCTCTTCCGATGGAATAATCAGGTTCCCTGAAAAATCCTGGAAAAAACTTGTCAGTGAAAGTATCGGAGACTCAGTTGAAATCAGGATAATTTCATCAAAAAATGGTAACGAAAACCCTGAAGAGTACGATCCCTTTTATATGTCTGTAACAGCTGAAAAGATAGACCCCTATCTGGTTTACCGGTTGATCCATCCCGGTTATTACAGCTGGTCAAATATAAGGATCGTCCAGAGATCTGTTGAATCATTCAGCGAGGAATCCATTATAGAAAACCAGATAATGGAAAAGAATTGCGCCAACTGCCACTCATTCAATAACAATAGTCCCGACAGATTTATGATCCACATAAGGGGATCACTTGGAGGAACATATTTTGTTGAGGATGGCAAGATAACACGGACTGACCCTAAAATTGACGCAATGCCCGGTGGGGCAACATACCCTTCGTGGCATCCTGAGGGCAGGTTTATTGCTTTTTCCTCAAACCAGGTAAGACAAAGTTTTTATTCACAACCGGGAAGATCTATTGAAGTTTTCGATCTTGTTTCATCACTTGTATTATACGACAGAAAAAGCAATGAGATTGTAACCATAACCGACACTGATACAACGAGATACCTTCAGACATTTCCTTCATGGTCGCCTGATGGTAATTTTCTTTACTTCTGCAGGGCACGACAGGTAATAAACAGCTCCTATCCCGAACTGGAACAGATAGAGAACACACATTATGACATAGCCAGGAAATCATTTGACCGGGATACAAGGAGCTTTGGAAATACCGAGATAGTCTTTGATGCGGCAGGAATTAATAAAAGCGCCTCATTTCCAAGAATATCGTCAAATGGAAAATACCTGGTATTTACTCTTCATGATTATGGTACATTTCCGATCTGGCATAAGGAATCTGATCTGTATCTGCTTGACCTAGAGAACAGAAAGACAGAAATGATGAGTATCAACAGTTCAGAAACAGAGAGTTACCATAGCTGGTCATCGAACGGAAAATGGCTGGTATTCAGCAGCAAGCGACTCGACGGAAGAAGTGCAAGACCACATTTTGCATACATAGGTCCTTCCGGTAAGCAGGCAAAAGAATTTGTTCTGCCTCAAAAAGACCCGTCGATGTACAGCAGGATGCTCGAATCTTTTAATATTCCTGAATTTGTAACCGGCAAAATTAAAATGAATCCCCGGAATTTCGCAGATGCATCGCGACAGGAAGCACTCAAAGCTAAACCAGGCAATCCGCAGGATGCCTTTGCAGTGAGCAGGGAAAAGAAAAAAGAAACCGGACTGAAAGTAAACGAAAGAGCAATTCATTAATAGCCAGGATGAATAGGACAAAAAAAATAAAGAATGCGGATACATTTATTTCCCTGGCTATCTTTCTGATAGCTGTTTCGGTATATTTTTTTTCGGCAGGGAATTATATTCTCATTTTCCAGGAAACACAATCGTTGTTCATCTTTTCCGGAGAATATCTTCATAGTTTTCTGTTAAAACCGGGTGGACTGCTTGAATATTCAGCAAAATATCTTACACAATTCTATGCCGACCCAATTATTGGTCCAGTAGTACTTTCAGTTATTCTGACGTTACCCGGACTAGTCTTGTTTTTCATTAATAAGCGATTGATTCCGGGCATCTCGGGCTCCCTGCTTTTTCTTCTTATCCCCTCTTTCCTCATGTTACTGATGCAGGCCAATTATTATCACATGATGGAGTATAATCTGGGTTTTCTGATGGTTCTGTTATATTATCTTTTAAGTATTTCATCAGAAAAAAAATATCACAATATTCTGATTCTGGTACTTTTTCCATTGTTCTATTACCTCGCTGGTGCATTTGCCCTGATCTTTGCAGTGCTGTATACTGCTCATAATATGATCATTACAAAGGAAAGACATAAGTACATCAATTCTTTACTGATGCTTATAACCAGTGTTTTTTCATTTCTGGTTTTCTATAAAGTTCTTTTTTTACAGCCTTATGAACATTTATTATTATATCCGTTACCGGTACTGGATAATAGTGGCTATAAGATCACATTTTTATTACTTTCTGCTTACACCGTTCTCTATCCTTTATTATCGCCGGTTACAAGCCGTATAATGCTGAGCAGGTTTAACAATAAACTATATTCCTGGTTGTCCTCATTCTTAGTTTTTGTCGTAGTCACTTTCCTGCTTTTTAAAATCTATAATCCACAGACTGCCAGAGTGATAAAATTGGAAATACTGGTATTTGACGAAAAGTGGAATGAGGCAATAAGTCTGCATGAAAAAAGTCCTTCAAGAAATCTTATCGGACAGTACTTTTACAATATTGCACTCTCTGAAACCGGACAGCTTTGTGACAGGTTATTCATGGGCATCCAGGATTTTGGTACCGGGGCACTCGTTTTGCCCTGGGGAGATGATCATCTTAACAGGGGGGCATATTTTTATTATTCTATTGGACTGATAAACGAAGCCCACAGGTGGGCCTATGAGGAGATGGTAGTTTACGGACCAAGGCCGCAGAATATCAAATTACTCGCAAAAACCAGTCTTATAAATGGTGATTACATTATGGCAGTAAAGTATCTTAATATACTGAAAAAGACATACTATTACAGAACCTGGGCTGAAAAATATGAAAAGATGGCTGATAACCCCTCTCTCATTCAGTCTGATACTGAGTTGGGCGCAAAAATGAAGATCCTTCCAAAAAACAACTTTTTCATAAAATTCAATGAACCTCAGACCAATCTGCCACTGTTAATTGAATCACAACCGGAAAATAAGAAGGCTTTTGAATACTACATGGCAGGTCTTCTTCTTACAAAAAACATTGAAGATGTTATAAAAAACATAAGCGGGATGAAGGAGAGAGGATTCTTTTTAATACCCCGTTACATTGAAGAAGCTGTATTAATTTACCAGAATAGCACAAATATCCATCCTGATCTTGGAGGGCTTGTAATAAATCCTTCAACCCGGGCTCATTTTGATAGTTATTTTGCCGCTTATGTTGCAGCCAGAAAGAACCCGGCTACTCTGAAAGAAATGATGCAGAACCAGTTTGGAGATACTTTCTGGTATTATTTTCATTTTAAATAGGTTGTAAGGTCAAGACATGGGGTGACAATGAAATCATTTTTAATATGGATTTAATGGCCACGCCATGGCGTGGCCCTACAAATATTTCATGGTGAATCGTAGGGACATGCCATGGCATGTCCTTACAATATGCCAGGGCATGTCCCTGCAAAACGTATGGCATGACGATGCAATCATAATTAATATGGATTTAATGGCCACGCCATGGCGTGGCCCTACAAATATTTCATGGTGAATCGTAGGGACATGCCATGGCATGTCCTTACAAAATGCCATGGCATGTCCCTGCAATATGAAATGGTATGACCCTAAAATATGCAATGGTATGACCCTACACTATGCCATGAAGTGTCCTTACACAAAAAGAGAGGCCGCAATCGCAGCCCCTCTCAATTAATTGAATTATAAAATATTATTATCAGTAAGATGCATCCTGTGTAAGGACACCTTTCTGAAGGTCAAGCTGATCCTGAGGCAGTGGCCAGAAATCATCCTGAGTGGCATTATAAACTGCCCCTGTCAGGAATGGTCTGAATGTAATATCCTTTGCAATATAGGCAGTGATTACCTGACTTGCAATTCCCCAACGTCTCAGGTCAAAGAAACGAAGTCCTTCGGTAGCAAATTCAAGTCTGAATTCTTCTCTTACTGCTTTTCTTGCTTCTGCCTGAGATGCAAATGCGGGATGTCCAACCGGATACTCCTCGCACTTATAGTTGGCAGCAGGTTTTGTATAGTCTACATCTGCAACAGTTAATGTACCAAGGCTGGTATATTTTGTGCAAAGACCCATAACAACTTTACCTGTTTTGGCACGGTTACGAACCTGATTGATATAACCGCGAGCCAATTCAAGGTTTGCAGCGCCTCCTTCTTCTATGGCAACTTCTGCTCTCCATAAAAGAACATGTGCATAACGATACATTCTGTAGTTTTTGCCATTGTCAAAGCCGGTACCGTTTGCATTCAATCCCTGCTCATCTTTCTTATGCATGTATTTCTTGGTCATATAGGGTCCACCATTTGGCTGATAACGGATCCAGTCATTTCCCGGGTGTATTCCCCAACCGAGGAAATCAACTCCACGACGTGCAATTGTCCAGTCAACACGCGGATCAAGTTCAGCAGCGGTTGGTACAAATGAAGAGCTGCTTGTTTTGCCCATATCATGAGCAAGTGCTACACGCAGTGCGGGATCGAGAATTGGTAAACCGTCAGCGCCAACCTGGAACGCTTCGAATAGGTCCTGAGAAGGTTGATAAAATCCCCAACCACCACAACTGGCTGCACCTTTCTGATGCATTACAGGGCCTCCCAGCATAAGTGATGAAACGCTGGTTGCAGTAGTAGAAGCCTGAATTTCAAAGATTGATTCCTTGTTATTCTCCGTAGTCATGCTGTAATTATCAAAGTAATCAGCTACAAGACTAAAACCTCCGTTTGTGATGATGTCGTCAAGGAGGGTTTTCGCCTGAGCAAATTTTCCCTGATTCATAAAAGCATGCGCTTTCACGGCTTCAGCTGCGTATTTCGTAGCACGACCGGGTTCCCCTGTAAACTTAGCAGGCAGATTATCAATAGCAAACTGAAGGTCAGCTTCGATCCCTTCCCAGCCTGAATCAGTATTGGGAACCATTTCAGGAAGTACTGATCCAAGTTCCTTTGCAGTTTTGATATAAGGGATTTTCTCAAATACTTTATTAGCCTGGAAATGAAACCATGCCCTTAAAAATTTGGCCTCTCCTTCTATCTGAAGTGCCCTTCCTGGAGCAATTTTTGTTGTGCTTGCCTGAACTTTGTCGAGTATTTCAAGAGCCACATTAGCACGGGCTACACCACCATAACAATCTCTCCATCTGCCACGTACATACGGACTGGATGGAAGGTTTGTATATTTCTCAATATCATTAAATGCAGACTGATCGCCCGGCTCACTACCTTTGTAGGCGTCATCTGAAGCACCTGAACCATAAGTCCAGTCGGTTGCCATAGCGCCTCCAAAGCGATCTTCTCCGGTCATCCTTTCATATGTACCAATCAGAAGAGCTTCAACACCGTCAGGAGATTCTGTAATAGTACTCGGGACAACCCCCCCCGGCTCCTTAGTAAGAAAATCCTCACTGCAGGAATATGCCATCAGAAGAGTTCCGAAGAGGGCTATTACTGATAAATGTTTTAATATCTTTTTCATATCTATCTTTTTTGTATTATTATTAATAAGATTAGAGACCAAAGCTAATACCAAAAATGAACTGCTTTGGTGTAGGCCACGAGCCTGAATCGATTCCCATATTTATACCAGAGTCATTTGTCCATGCTCCAATTTCAGGATCAAGACCCGAATATTTAGTTAAAGTAAACAGATTGGAACCCTGGAAATATATCTGAAGAGAACTCAGCTTAGCTTTTAATAGTCTGTTAAGATCATAGGATACCCTGAGATTCTTCAGTCTGGTAAAGGATCCGTCTTCGATGAACGCAGTTGAAGCTTCCTGATGCTGAGTATCAGCAGAATAAATCATAGGCATTGTTGCATCAGCATTGTTTGCCAGATACGGACTACCCCATGATTCATAAAGTCTTCTTGTACTCTTTCCAGATGCGAACTGGGTATAGTCGATAAATCTGCTTACATAGTTTACAATCTCATTTCCATAGCTCCCATAGAGAGTGGCTGAAAGGCTGATTCCTTTGTAATCAACATTGAAACTAAAACCGGCTGTGAAATCAGGATGCGGACTTCCGATATATGTACGGTCAGCTGCATCGATAAAACCATTCCCATCAACATCTTTATACTTAAAATGGCCTGGTTTATTATATATTCCGGTAGCTCCAAATGCTTTTGGTGCAAGGTCAACTTCTTCCTGAGTCTGGAAGATCCCCTCAACTACATAACCAAAAAATTCAGGAAATGCTCTTCCCGTCTGTGTCCTTGTATAGTATTTCTCGCGATAACCTGCACCCTGATAAAAGTCGCCGGCATTATCGGTAAGTTTTACAAGTTCGTTTTTGTAATGTGATAAGTTAAGATCAACACCATAAGTCAGATCACCATTTAAAGCACTATTGGAGTATCCTATTTCAAAGTCGAAACCGGTATTTTTCATCTCACCGATATTTATTGAAGGTGTGGAAGCCTGACCAAGAACAAGCGGGATCTGCTTTGGATAGAGCATATCTGCTGTTTTACGCTGCCAGATATCCAGAACCACAGTAAGGTTTTTAAGTAATGTTGCATCTATCCCGAAGTTGGTAGTTGTTGTAGTCTCCCATCTTACCTGATTATTACCAAATGTGGTTTGAGAATAACCTGTATTACCTGCCGCCGAATTTGAACCACTGACCGGATAGAAAGAGTTACTCAGGTTTGCAGCAAACTGTGTGTAACTATTATAGTTACCAAGTTCCTGGTTTCCAACAGCTCCATAACCTGCTCTGACTTTCAGTTCTCCAAGCCAGCCTTTTGTATTGGCCATAAATGCTTCTTCGGTAACCCTCCAGCCTAATGATACAGCCGGGAACACACCATATTTCTGATTTCCGAAACGTGATGAACCATCACGGCGTAATACGGCCTCAACAAGATATTTGTCTGAAAAAGAGTAGTTTACACGACCAAATACTGAGAAGAGACTAAATTCTCCCGGAGCACCACCACTGTTCGCAATGCTGAGAATACCTGTATTAAGATACATGTAAGTTGGATCAATATAGGGGAAATTTGTTCTGCTGGCATTGATACTGCTCGTTGAATTCTCATAAGCCTCTGTGCCGGCAAATGCTTTAATGTTGTGATCTCCGATTACCGTAGAGTACTCAATAGTATTTGTCCAGGTATAATTCAGACCAAATCCTGCTGTCTCACTCAGACCATCATAAGTACCTCTCTCAGCATGTGCAACTTCAACAAATGTATAATCTTTCTGCTGGTAACCATATTGGTTTACACCAATAAGGGATTTTACCGATAAACCTTTCAAAAGATTAAGTTTAACAAAAGCATTTCCGCTCACAGTCATGCGTTTATTAAAATCGTATTGATTTTTATCAAGAAGAAATACAGAGTTTTGTGAATTACCCATACCTGTTGGCCTTGAGCCTGCATAGGTTTTACCGGATATATCAAAAACAGGAATCATCGGAGGAGTTCTGTAAGCCCAGGAAACAACTGATGATTCACCGTTGTCTGTCTGGTGCCCATAGTCGTTAGTGTATGACAGACCAACTGTTGAACCGAGGTCGATCCATTTTGCAGGACTTGAATTAACATTTGCACGGAAACTATACCTGTCAAAACCTGTGTATTTAAAAACTCCCTCATCGCTGGTATAACCAAGCATGAATGCATAAGTTGTATTTGCAGAACCACCGGCAACATCAACAGTATATTCTTTAAATGAGGCATTTCTCTGAGATTCCTTCATCCAGTCTGTACCTTCCTTGTTTGTTTTTGTAATAAGGTAAGTGTCGTCACCATCAATATAAGATAGTTTATTATCATATAATGCAGGATCAACAGAAGCGGCTCCTTCAGCAGCAGCTGTTGGGTAGATGTAATCAGGAATAGTCGGAGTGGCACCACTTCCATACTGTGGGTGAGTGAAACCAGCAATGCCGGCATTTTTTGCCTCGAGCCAGAGCATTTCACCCCATTCTTTGGTATCCAGAAGATCGTAGAATTTTGAATTCTGGGTGATACCCTGTCTTACGTTTACATTCAGGGAAATTTTCTGATTTTTCTTTCCTGCTTTTGTTGTTATAAGAATAACACCATTAGCAGCTCTTGCACCATAAATAGACTGAGCAGCAGCGTCTTTCAAAATAGTGATAGATTCAACATCATTAGGAGAATATGAACCACCTGGAACACCATCAACAACATACAAAGGGTTAGAGTTGTTGATTGTAGTCATACCCCGGATCCTGACTGTAGCACCTTCTCCGGGAGTGTGGTTGTTGAGGATTGTTACACCGGCAACTTTACCCTGAAGACGCTGAATGGGGTTTGTTGAAGCACTTTCAGAAAGAGTGGCTGAACTAACCGTCGACACAGAACCCGTCATGGATTTTCTTGTCTGGGTTGAATAACCAACCACAACAATCTCATCGAGAGCAGAAAGTGATTCCTTGAGCACAATTTCAACTGAAGTCTGAGTCCCTAAAACTACTTCCTGTGTTGAAAAACCGATGAAGGAAATACTAAGAACAGAATTTGCAGAAGTTACATTCATGGAAAAATTACCGGTAGCATCGGTAATAGCTCCGTTAGTTGTTCCTTTTTCTGCAATGTTAACACCTGGCAGTGCATTACCACCGGTATCAGTAACTCGTCCAGCGATCTTTTTTTGTTGAAGATCACCAGCAGAAACGTTTCCTGCGTCTGTCATCGCCGGAGCAATGAAACCAAGAATAGTTCCAAACAATAATAGCATAGTTAGAAGCTTCATGCCTGACTTTAGTTTAGCCAGAAATAAAACAACCAGCGTCATTTTTTTAGTCATACTTTTTAGGTTAGAAGGTTTAATTAATATAATAATAATATGCTTCCCGGTTAGTTAGTCAGTACCGAAAAGCTTTGTCAGGAGGAAAATACCCTCCATTTAATTAAAATAGGGTTATGTAGTATTTATCATAGGCATTGGAATTAGGTTATCAGGTTAGTAAAAAAATATATTAATGCTTAGTAAAGATCTGTTCAAAATTCAACATCCCCCACATCCAACCTCATAACCCCGTTCCAAAACAATTTGAATTATAACTTAATATTGTTTTGGATTCTCAACCTACCCCTTAGTTTACAGATACTTAGACATTAAGTAAACTAATTTCAAATAGTTTTCATGTTTTACAACACATGTTTACATAAAAACTCTTACTCAAATATAAAAAAAGTTAAATACAAAGTAATAAAAAACCTTAAAAAGTTTTCACTTCAGCTGGGGATTCAGATGCTATCTGAACACATGGAATATGGCAAAATTAATTGATAAACCGTCAGGGGGTGAAGGGGATCCCTCGCTGTTTCG
>JANNKF010000064.1:0-6265 GCA_031396165.1 Bacteroidales bacterium
CATGGCATGTCCCTACAAGGCGTGGCAAGGTTTTTTCTTTGGGTTGCGCACTCCCCTGAGGATCGCGAGCGAAGCGAGCAATCCTCTTGTTATTTACCCCCAACCCCCCAAGGGGGGCTTGAATTCGTTTTATCAATTGAATTTGTTCTATGAAATAAACAATCTTAGACCGCAAATCTGCTACCCGGTTTTTATTTGCTTAGCACCCCAAAACGGATCATGAAATAATCCTTCCATGGCTAAAATAATTAATCTTATGATTTTTTTAAGGTTGAATTTTAGAAATATTCCGCGTATATCCCTGATATATGAATTGATTATTCCCTTTCCTTATGATTCATTTTCTTAATAATTTCAATTTGAAAAGTGGATTAAATAAACTAGATTTCAACCACTAATAAATGACCGGTCTTTATCTGTGAATCTTAAGGTGGATAAGATAATTATCATTTATAAATTTGTTCAATCACATTTCTGGAAATTGCCGTTAATTTGCAAAACACAAGGAATATCATATATTAAAAGCTAAGCTATGAAGACCAACTATCTTTTATTTCTGACAGTTTTTTCTGTGAGTGTAACATTTTCTTCTCCAAAAGCTTACTCAAGGGAAGTTAAATCGATTAATGAAAAATGGAATTTTTCAAATGGGATGCAGACTCCGAGAGGACTAGGTTGGGGTGGTTCCAGGAATGGGTCCGTGATTGTGAACCTGCCGCATACGTGGAACAGTGCCGATTTTATGTCAGACGGGGGTTATCGCAGAGGATATGGTACGTATGGTAAAAATCTTGAAATTCCTGCGGATTATAAAGGGAAACGCATATTTCTAAGGTTCGAAGGGGCAGGAAGTGTTGCTAACGTATTTATCAATTCAAACCATCTAGGTGAACATAAGGGTGCTTATACTGCTTTCACATATGAGATAACTTCCTATGTCAACTACGGAGGGACAAACAGTCTTAGTGTAATCTGCGATAATTCGCAAAGATTTGACCTCGCGCCACAGGGAGGTGACTTTAATATGTATGGCGGTCTGTATCGTGATGCATGGCTGATAATCACCGATGATGATGCCTGCATTTCCCCGGAATACTTCGGTTCCTCAGGTGTATTTGTCAGTCAACTGCTCGCAACAGAAAAAAGAGCTGAATTAAGGGCTGAAATATTCCTGTCTACCAAATCAGACTATAAAGACTGTGAAGTAGTGTTTTCAGTTCTGGGAAAGGATAATAACGTTGTGTTTACTCAAACGATTCCGTACATTAACAATAACAAGGTACTATGCAATGTCAGTATAGACGACCCTCATTTATGGAACGGAATAAAAGACCCTTACCTTTATAAGACGGAAACAGTATTGAAGAGAAAAGGGAGAGAGATTGACCGCGTTGAAGAAAATATCGGCATACGTTATTATTATGTTGACTCGAATAAGGGATTCTTCCTTAACGGTAAACAGTTAAAACTGAGAGGCGTCAACCGTCACCAGGATTGGGACAGCTTAGCTTCAGCACTGACTGAGAAGAACCACCTTGCTGATTTTAGCTTTTTTGAGGAAATAGGTGCAAATGCTTTACGTCTGGCTCATTACCCCCAGGCTCAGTTTATGTTCAGTGAAGCAGATAAGAGAGGATTTATTGTATGGGAAGAAATACCATTTGTTGGTGGCTATATTAAGTCAAAAGATTTTGAAGACAATCTTAAACTTCAGCTTAGTGAACTGATATTACAGAACTATAACCACCCGTCTATTTGCTTTTGGGGAATATTTAATGAGATCACAGGCGACTTTGATTCAATCGTGGCTCAACTGAATGAATTGGCACATAAACTTGATCCATACAGGACAACTGTAGCGGCAACTTACCAGGAAGGGAGTTTCAACTTAATTACTGATGCCATTGCTATGAACAAATACTTTGGCTGGTATTATAACAAAGTGGAAGATTTTGCTGCCTATTTTGATGATTGGCACACGAAAAATCCCAATGCAAAAATCGGTCTGAGTGAATATGGAGCGGGTGCAAACATAAATCAACATGTAGATCAATTTGTACCTGAAGCTGATCCAAGGCCATCTTCCAGGGGACCATGGCATCCATCAGAAAAACAGACTGCCATTCATATAAGTACTTTAAAAATGATCACTGAAAGAGATTATATGTGGGGTTCATTTGTCTGGAACATGTTCGATTTCGGATCAACCGTTCAAAACGCAGGTGGTTTACCTCACCTGAATGACAAAGGTTTGGTGACTTATGATCGAAAATTCAGAAAAGATGCTTTCTATTTATACAAGGCGAACTGGAATAAAATTGAGAAAACAACCCATCTGTGTTCAAAAAATTACATCGAACGTAAAGAGAATGTAACAGATATTGTTGCATTTACAACTGCCCCTTCCGCTAAACTTATAATTAATGGAAAGCAAGTCGGGAAAATGGAAACAGATAAATTCGCAACTCTTATCTGGCGAAATATTAAGCTAAGTCCAGGTAAAAATCATATTGAAATCATTTCTTCTGATGGAAATGACTTTGCAGACTGGATTGTTAAAGAATAATCATCAAAATGATTCAAAGACCTGCATGGATTTTTAAAATATTTGCATATTTTTTCAGGTTATATTTTGATGTTTGAAGTATCAAATATAAAATTTGAAGTTATTCTGAATCAAGAAATTCAAGAATTTTAATAATATCGTCCACTAAATTGAGGTTAGATATTTCATCACATTCCGCTACAAAGAAAAAGCCAGGTACGAAGTACCCGGTTTTTTTGTTTTCAGACCGACACCCGTTTACGAGGTGGAGGGATGGAAACAAAAAAGCCGAAGCTATGCGCAGCACAGCATGGTTATTCTAAAAAGGATATATGAATGTTAGTCATTTAAGGTCATTCAAGAGACTTCCGAAGATTTTCTTAAACTTTATTCTTACTGTTTTACTTTTCGAGAAGCATTCGATAATATTCTTATATTCCTCTTTCTTGAGTATCCCTATATTTTCATATTCTGGATGTCAGATTCAAATTTTCTTCACTTGTTTATAGATTTCGAACCAGATAATGCTTGAAAAACCTGCCACTGTGCATACCAATAATTCAAGATACCCGATTCTTTCAAATTGAAACAGGTCCAGAAGAAATTGTATGTTCAGAATCAGGATCAGGAAGATAATTGCCCCACCAATAATCCACTTAACCGCTTTATTTGGAGTCATTAGAATTTTAAAGAAATTAGTTGACCATGAGCGGTTTGAAAGTATTACAGCAATATTTGAGACTATTAATGTAACAAAGGTAAGTGTTCTGACGCTTTTTTCGGAATATCCAATTTTAAGACCAATAAAATAAACCAGTAAACTAATAACCAGGATTCCAACGCCTTGCATGCAACTAAAAATTATTTTCCCGGCACCAAAGAATGGTTCATTGATATCTTTAGGTGGTCTGGACATTACATTTTCTTCCTCTTTTTCTGCTTCAAAAATCATAGAACAGGCCGGATCAATAATTAACTCGAGAAAAACTATGTGAACAGGCCATAATATAAGGGGCAGGTCTGAGAATAATACCGGTATCAAAGATAATCCGGCAATTGGAACGTGAATCGCAAAAATATATGACAACGCTTTTTGAAGATTGTCAAATATTTTTCGCCCCATTTTCACAGCACCTACAATGGATGCAAAATTATCATCCATTAACACAAGGGAAGATGCCTCCCTTGCAACATCGGTGCCTTTTTCACCCATGGCAATTCCTATATTCGAAGCTTTTAGAGCCGGTGCATCATTTATTCCATCCCCCGTCATAGCAACTATTTCATTATTTTTTTTAAGGGCATTTACAATCTTAAGTTTTTGTTCCGGAACCACACGTGCAAAAATATTCACAAGTTTAATGCGTTCACAAAGTTCATCCTCAGTCATATCTTTTAATTCAGAGCCTGTAATGCAGAGTTCTGAATTTTTGATCCCTATTTCTTTTCCAATATTGGTTGCAGTTACAGGGTAATCGCCAGTAATCATAATTACCCTGATGCCCGCCTTATAACATTCTTTAACTGCGTCAGGGACATTCTTCCTGATTGGGTCTGACAATCCTATCAACCCTACAAATTGAAAATCAAAATCGTGTTGAATGGATGGTAGTTCCACGGAAACTAAATTTGCCCTAGCTACCCCTATTACTCTTAATCCTTTTGAGGCCATTTCGGCAACCGCCAATTCATAACCGGATATTTTTTGCTCAGTCAGATGACAAAGGTCAAAGATTGCTTCAGGAGCCCCTTTTACGGCAATTACCTGTTCTTTTGATCCAGTATTTGAAAAAACCCTTGACATTGCCAACAGATCCCTGGATAATGGATATTCTTTTTCCATTATCCAATCAGAGTGAATATGTTCTGAATTTTGAAGAAATTTGTCACCAATATTTATAATAGCCTTTTCCATAGGGTCATAAGGATTCATCTGACTTGACAAAATTCCAAATTCAATAATTTCGTGGAAAGGTTCAGGAAAGGAGTCACCTGATGCTACGTTTAAAAAATCAGTTCCGTTAAAGAGTTGTGTTACAGTCATTTTATTCTGAGTAAGTGTGCCTGTTTTATCAGTGCACAATACTGTAGCAGAACCAAGTGTCTCTATGGCTGCAGGTTTACGTGTCAAAACTGATTTTTTTGACATTCGCCATGCTCCCATAGCTAGAAAAATGGTTAAGACTACTGGAAATTCCTCTGGCAGCATAGCCATTGCCAGAGTGATTCCTGCAAGAAAACCTTTCAATAAATCGCCCCTTGTGATTGTATAAATGGCAATAACCAGTAAGCATAAGAGTATACCAATAATTGCCAGGCGTTTCACTAAAGTCCCCATTTCCCTTTTAAGCCGGGTGGGCTCCTCTTTCACTGAATCGAGTGCTTTGCCGATTTTTCCGATTTCAGTATTTATTGCTGTGGCAGTAACCTTTACCAAACCGTTTCCCTGAACAATCATTGATCCCGAATAGACAACAGGTATGTCATCACCACCGGGAATAAAGCTGTTATCTCCCTCAGCCCATTCTCTTTTTCGAACAGGTACAGACTCTCCGGTTAAAAGAGACTCATCGGCCAGCAAATTGTTACTTTCCATTACATTAGCATCTGCAGGAACCCTGTCCCCTTCCTGTAAAACCACAATATCTCCTGTAACAACTTCTTTTCCGGGAATTCTTATTGTTTCTCCATCACGGATTACCAGTGCCCTTGGACTGGCCAGGTCTTTCAAAGCATCCAACGCTTTTTCAGTTTTTTTCTCCTGATAAAACTCTATTCCCATTACCACAAATACAAAACTTAGCAGCATTAATCCTTCATGAATATCGCCCAGTATGAGGTATAGAGTTCCGCAGGCAACCAGTAGAAGGAACATAGGTTCTTTTACCACACCAGTCGCAATATTGAATACGCTTTTAGGCTTCGAAGAAGGTAATTCGTTGTAACCTTCTTTTTCAAGTTTCTCCGCAGCCTCTTTTTGGCTAATGCCCGTATTCGTTCCCTTTTGCGATAAAGTATTCATTTATATAAAATTTATGTTAATTTGTATATACTAACTATATTTTGCCAGATTATTTTTCCGATAAAACCTTATTTAATAATCCGACAAGAGTCTCCAGTTCTTCCTTATTCAGCTTTCTGCTAAATAATTCCGCTATTCGTTTGTGAAAATAATCATGCATCTGGTTTATCAATTTACCCTTTTCAGTAAGATGTAAATGAGCACTTCGTCTATCCTCATCCGATTGGATTTTGTACAAAAAATCTTTTTCAATAAACTTGTCTACAGCTACTTTCACTGTAGGTTTTGTCAGTTTAAGGCTTCTTGCAAGCTCTGTAATATTCGGATTATGAAGCAAATTGATGGTTTCAAGATAATGCATCTGCGTATGTGTAAGACTTATTAAATGAAATTGTTCTTTAGCAGATTCTTCAGATTGACCAAAGAGGTTTGACAACTTTGATACTATTGTTACTAAACTTTCCATGTCACAAATATAGTTAGTTTATACTAACTAATAAAATATATTTATATTTTTTATCCGCATTCCTTTGTATTATACTTAGTGTGGAAGGTTGAGGAGCTTGCAGATGTGGTATTTGATTGACCCTTTTGTCAGAAAACATTTATGAACTAAAAAATGAGCATTGAAGAAGCACATATTTGTGAAAACTCCTTTTGTCAGAATTTTCCAGAATATATATGATAAACAAATAAGA
>JANNKF010000117.1:0-21874 GCA_031396165.1 Bacteroidales bacterium
TCCCATAAAGAAGTTTAGCTTTAACACCCACCCTTAGTTTAGAAGTAAAATCTTTTGAAAAGCCTAACCCTACCTCCCGGTAATATTTAATATCCCCCCTTAGGGACGAAAGATCGATTGTCTTTCCCACAAATCCCTCATTACCAAGTAACGCAAGTTTAAAAATATCACCTGGTAAAACCATGTTCCCCTCTATCCGGTCATTTATATCAAGAAAAATGTAGCTGCTTTTTCCTGCAGAAAAACCCAATCCGAAAAGCTGAGTTGAAAACTGTGGCTCCAACGAATTCTTATCCTTTATCTTATCAATGAAATCGTTGATATCATTATCGGGATGCAGAAATGTAATTAAGGAATCGGAGGATTTACCCGGCATAAACACATCTGAGAAATTGAGAAAATTGTTGTTAATATTGATGTTCATACCGGATAGAGCAGGTAAACCGATATAAACTTTATTGGATGGCCTCATTGCCGGGTTAAGCAAATGATTCTGAGGCAGGTTCATATAGTACATAACCTGACTGTTTTGTGCAGCCAGATCGGCAATAACAATTGCCAGAAGCATTGTCAGTATACATTTTAATTTGCCGGTCATTTTACTTCGGTATAAGAGGTTCACTTTAGGTTAATATCTGGACGTACAACAAGTGCGGCATTGAAATCAATGCTATAATCGGAGTAAATTTTTACATCCTTAGTTCCGTTATCAGTTGTATTGAGGGTAAAACGGAAGATAATCTTATCTGCCTTATTAACCGACTTGAAAAAATCGGATGTAAATTCTATGCTTGTCTTTGAATCAGTAACACCTAAAGCCTTTCCGTTACTACCTACCGGCGCAGGCTTAAGAATATCCGTTGCATCAACTGTTGCCTTAATTTTATTGGTAAGCGAATCATACAGACTCATTTTAACCGAGATCCCCAGGGGAAATCCGTTAGATGCAGACAAGACAACCCGTAACAAACCGAATTTATCGATATTCACCGGACTATCACTACTTTCATCCTTTAAAAAATTATCGACTGTATCGGCAAACTGAAGATTGTTAATCCGGAATTCCAGTGGTACCTCAACCTCAAGTGATCCAATAAACCGGCTGTTCCCGTAAACATAGTTGTTCCGCAGATGGGTGGGGTCGGCCAAAGGATTCATCCTGGCTGCTCCTGAGAATCTTATCACCTCAGGGGGCATAGAGATTAGTTGAGGAAGAGATGAGTTGCTTTTATCTATTGTGTATGAACCTGATACATCACGGATTGGTGTTACCGGAGAGGTTATGGAGAATGGCGCAAGACCAAGATTCACACGTTTTGTGTCTCTTTTGCCTGTTGCATTAAGTGTCAGCTCAATAGGTACTCCAAAAGAATTTGAATAATTAAGTTTAATTGATGGACTGGATACAAGGAATTCACCGGTAAGGTTTCTGAGTATATCCTGAATATCAAGATCAATCGAGTCAGGGTCAATTGTTTCGTTCATCTGACCAAAGTATCCTTTTACATAATCAAATGAAGGATTCTGAAGTGTCAGATCAAAATTGATCGCATCGGTGCTGTTAAAGGTCACCAGCGCGTTATTCGAATTGACAGTGATGCCATATGTCAACGGAACACGGTTATAGGCCTGATCCGGATCGGTTCCGAGGTCAACGACAGTATTATTGAACGATAGTGTTCCATTGAAAGATGCAAGAGCACCCACATTGATTGATTCCGAAACCGCTACGCCACTTCTTATCGCGGTTGGCATTGATATGTTAATAGTTGCCGGAAGGGTACTTGTTGACTGTATGTGATATGAAGCATTTCCTGTAAGAATTTTTAACTCATCGAGTTCAATTCCGCTTCCCGGATCGAAAGAGATGGTATCTTTATTATCCAGAGTATTAATTGTTTGCGAAGGAAGAATAACCCTCCCTGATTTTACTTTGAGATCTCTTCCCCTGATAGTAATCTGAATCCCGCTGTTTGCCAGACTTATAGGAACAGGAGTTGCATTACCCGGGCTTCCTGAAAGAACTACTGCAGCAATTACTGAGTTAGTAACCGATCTGTCTGTAAGATCTAATGAGGATGACTGAGTCTGTCCAGGTTGTAGTACCGGAATTGTAAGCTGGTTTCCTATTGGTGTATGTCCGGTTGTATTGTATAAATTGACACTTATGGGATTAAGTGCCGCCGGGAGATTGTTAACGACAATTATATCGAGAAAACCTGAAGCAAATACGGCATTCTGAAAATTAGAGAAAGCGGCAAAGGTCCTTTCTCCAAGGTTTGTCGATGGAAATGCCGGAAAAGGGTGGTTTGCACCATCGTCAAGAGCAACAAACTGGGCTCTGAGGGCGGGAGAAAAAATCTGGCTTATCTGGTCGAGAGTGAATGCGATATTATTTTGAAACTGCGCGATTGATAATTCTCCGATAGTATATGACTGGCTGAATGAAACCATATCACTCAGATCATAGAAATCTGCTAGATTCAGGTTAATCAGTGAATCTTCCCTGAAGACAATTCTTACAAACTTGTCCTGATCGAATACGACTGTATCATTCGATTTTATCATATCACTAAGTGAGATATCTCCCTTAATTACCGCCAGTGCCAATGATGGAGAAAAATGAGCATCTGAGGAGAGTTTAGTCATATCGTAGGTTTCCTTGACACATGCAGCGGCAAGAAATACCAGTAACAAAATGATCAGCCCTCTAATTTTACTTCTCATGGTATTCTTCATTTATTATCTGTTTCAATTTTATAGTTATATAGGAATCTGTCAGTGCCACCTACAATAAGATGCCATCCGCTCTTGTCCGACAACTTCCCAATTGAGAAAATTGATGCCCCCCTGAGAGGGAATCCTTTCATAGTCTCTCCGCTTTTGTCAATCAGATAAATCAACTTTTTATTTATATCGAACATCCCGATCTTTCTTTCTGAAGCGGAAAAAACAAAATTTATTGGTCCCCCAAGTTCATCAGATCCAAATTCCCTGCTGAATATTTCTGATTTGTTGTGGTCATAAAGATATAATATCCCATTATCAATAAAAATATATTCACCAAAACCATTGCCATCTACGTCAAAAAAATCGAATAAGTGAGATGCTGAAAACTTCTTTATTGTTATTTTTTTCACAGTGCCATCGAAATAGACATTCTGTATTGTTCCGTCAGGTGATGAACATACAAGTGAAGACTCCCTTCCCGGATTCAGTTTCATTGAGGAACCTTTTGACCTTATTACTGCATCACGGAGAGTAACCCGTTTATTTCCCGTACGGTCGAGAAAATAGACTGAACTTTCATCTGAGGCCACCAGGTAATCTTTACCTGAAACTTTAAAATAACTTATCTCCGAATTTACATAAGTATTGGTGCGAAATGGTTTCCATCCTTTAACAACATTCCCTGTTTTATCATAGGAATAGATAAGTTTATCTTCTCCTGCTATAAAAAGCCTGTAATTCAGATTATTATCATAATCTAACAAAGCCAGTGAGTTTGTTGCCGGGGATCTCAGTTTCACAGGATACCTTTCCACATAATTTCCATTTCTGTCGAGAAGATGAAGATAGTTTTTCCCCGAACAGAGCAGCTGGTACTTGCCATTCCGGAAGTAGTCTATCATAAATATATTTCCTGCAATCTTCTCATTGAGAGGGACTTTCCACAAAACCCGCCCGGCAGCATTAATCAGGTATGCGTTATTTTTGAGATCCTGAATAAAAATCTCCTTTGCCCCTGTGATATGATTTGTAAAGAAAAATGGTTTGACTCCGGCAATGGTATCCAGCAAAGTCTCCCACTCTGTTGTGGATTCTTCCCTCGCCTCTTCCTTGTATCTTACAGACAGACTGTTGTATATCATGCCGTTACTCGAGGCAAACTGGTAACCGGCTGCCTGAATTTTACTTAGTGATTCTCTGTTAGCTTTAAGTGCTTTAATGATTCCATCATTGAGGAAGCCGGCCATATAATCTATAATCTTTGATGGTACGCAGAAGAAGAAGTACCCTGCCCTGCTTGGAAGCGTTGTTTCGAAATCGCGATAGACAAGATCATTTGCAAGGGTTTTATTTAGCAGATTATCATAGAGCAACCTTGATATTGTTACATAAGAGCTGCCAGTTATGAGGTAATTATCATAGAATGCAAAATACGAGTCATCCGTTCCGGGTGCAAACCCGGTAATAAAAGTGTTTGATATTCCTTTAAAAGGAGTTTTATAAACAGGTACCTTTATCTGATCATCAGGCTGGAAGTAGGTAACCTCGTTCTCGGCGCCAAGTTCTTCGAGTAAAAGCTTTTCAGCCTGTTCCCTGCTCTTTAATTCATATATTATTAAAGTGTTATCAGCAACCGTCTGTCCCCTGATATCGATCATTGCCCTGGTTATTTCCTCGTCGGTAAAAGCTCTGAGTTTTATGGCAAAATCAACAGTCCTGCCAGAGATTGGTAGAGGGGTAGAATAGGAGATGGGGAGAAGAGGAGAAGGTGAGATTGGGAGAATGATCGATTCAAAAAGAATGGTCGCTGCAGGTAGTATCTTGAAAGTGTGAAACTCACCCGGAGGCAATGATTTGTACCTGTAAAGTAATTCAGAAGAATCGATACTCTCTGTATAACCACTCAAAACAAGTCCATCTTCATTTATATAAATATCCCCGCCTGCCGTACCGGCGAGATTGATAATTTTATCAGTCAGACGGGAGCCGCTTCCAGATAAAATGGATTTCATGAGACCGTGCAGGTTGGCAAATACAACAAAAAGTTTGTCTTCATTCTTCCCGGAGGCAAGCATGACTCTCTGAAAACCAGGAAGATTGCGCACATCGTTCCCCGTTTCCAAATTTGTTTCTGCCTCAGCAATAAGAGCTGAGGAAGTACTGCATAACATCAATCCGGAGAGAATTGATATGAATACTGTATCCTTTTGTGTGTTGACAGTATATGGAATCTTCAGGACAGAATTTCTGTTTTTCCTGTTTTCAGTTATCTCTTTAACTCCCGACGCAGTAAGAATCTCTTTAATCTGTCGGATCCTGACATCTGAAGGAAGTGTCATCGAAAGAAGTGTCTCAAGGTTCCCAGATTCCGTCACTGAGAAGGCGATAATTGCAGAACCATCGGGAAGAAGTCTTTTATACTCCTTTCTGTTTAGCTGATCGGCAAAATATTTTATCTTCCTGTTGAAGGTTTCAAGTTCTTTTACCTTGCCCGTTTCTCCGAACAACCCTTTTCCTGTCGTCACTGAATTAATAAGACTCTGCAGGTCGATGGTTTCAATTACAAAACATGCTCCGGATGAAATTGGTTTATAAGGATCGGTCAGCAGGCTCTTCCTTCCTTGCTGAAAATAGTATCCTACAACAGCAATGACAGCAATTAAAATTACAGGAATAATGATCGCGGTCCTTTTTCCCACTACTTCAGAATAAGTTTAAATCCTTCCAAAATTAGCAAATTAAAGGTTAGTCATATCAGTATATTGTATATTACAATAATTGATCAGCAATAAATAATTCTTCTTTGCATGAGGAGTTAAAAAATGTTAAAATAAATTAACCACACAGGACACAAAGGCACTCCACAAAGGACACAAAGGACTGAATAACATTATTTTAACTTTGTGTTCTTTGAGCCTGCTTCGTATTCTGGGTAGTTAAAAAGATCGTATAATTTTCACTATTTTTAACCTCAATTTAGAAGGATTTCATGAAAAAACTGTTGACTCTTATCTGTGTTTTAGCATTTGTTTCAATAAATTATTCTTATTCACAGACAGTGACTGTAGTTGACGGAGAAGACCGCAGACCATTGGCTGATGTATCGCTGACGAATAAAACAGGAACAAAATTCATCTATACAAACAGATCGGGAAAGGCAGATATTTCAACATTTGGGGTGAGGGATGTAATCTGTTTCCATCATTTTACTTTTGAACGGATCTGCCTCAGCATTGATGAAATAAAAAAGAGCGGATTTGAGATTAAGCTAAAACGCAAACTTTTTGCAACAGAGGAGTTTGTAATTTCAGCAAACCGATGGGAACAGAATAAAAGTGAGGTTCCGAATAAAATTACATCAGTATTAAAACCAATAGCCGAACTTCATAATCCACAGACGGCAGCAGATCTTCTGGCCATTTCAGGTGAGGTATTTATACAAAAAAGTCAGCTTGGAGGCGGAAGTCCCATGATAAGAGGATTTGCGACCAACAGGGTGCTTATTGTAATTGATGGAGTCAGATTGAATAACGCAATTTACCGTGAAGGAAATATTCAGAACATAATCTCGCTCGATCCTTCTGCCATTGACGCTACTGAGATAATTTTTGGTCCGGGAGCAACTATATATGGTAGCGATGCAATCGGCGGAGTTATGGATTTTCATACAAAAAAAGCACTCGTTACTACAGGAAATAGGCTCTTCATAAAGGCCGATGCATTCACTCGTTTCTCAACGGCCAGTAAAGAAAAAACCAGTCATTTTGACCTTAATATAGGGGGTAAAAAAATTGCCTTCCTCACGAGTATTTCATATTCTGACTTCGGGGACCTGAGGATGGGATCGAGAAAGCAGCCCGGGTATACACGGCCGGAGTATGTGGTGAACAATGGGGTTAGAGATTCTGTGATGACTAATCCCAATCGTAATGTACAATATTTTTCGGGTTATAACCAGCTGAATACCATGAATAAGCTGAGATTCAAAATTTCTGACAATTTTGACATCATATATTCAATTCACTATTCAAAACTTTCTGATGTTCCGCGTTATGACAGACTGATACAGTATAAATCGGGAAAACTGCGATACGGTGATTGGTACTATGGACCGCAGGTATGGATGATGAATTCGCTTCAGACGACAGTCAAAATTAATAACAGGTTCTTTGATGAATTAAAAACAACTCTTGCCCGGCAGAATTACAAAGAGAGCCGTCATGACAGAAACTTTGGAGCAACATTAATAAATGAGCAATCTGATAAAGTCGGAATTCTTTCGGCCAATCTTGACTTTGATAAAAAACTGTCGGATGATAAACAACTTATCTATTATGGCTTTGAATATGTGATTAATAATATAGAATCGGATGCTCACACGCGTGACATTGGAAATGGCGTCGTTACACCAGCAGTATCGAGGTATCCCGACGGGAATAACACGTACAAAAGCATGGCAGCTTATATGGGTTATAAGATAAATCTTACCGAAAAGTTAACCCTGAATAGCGGTCTGAGATACAATTACATAACTCTGAAATCCGACATCGTTAACAATTCCTTTTATAATGTTCCATTTACAAGTATCTCAATGTTGAACCGTGCAGTTACCGGAGCCGCAGGGATTGTTTACAGACCGTTAGAAAAGATGCAGGTGAACCTGAACCTGTCGACCGGCTTCAGAGCTCCAAACCTTGATGATGTGGGAAAAATATTTGACCCTGTTCCAGGGGTTGTAGTTGTTCCGAATACCAATCTCAAACATGAATATGCTTATAACATTGACCTTGGAATATCCAAAGATTTTGCTGGTTTTCTGCATATTGATCTTACCGGATTTTATACCCTTCTGAATAATGCCATGGTTCGTCACGATTACTTATTTAATGGTCAGGATTCTATAGTTTACAAGGGCATTCCAAGCAAGGTTCAGGCTATTACAAATGCCAGTTATGCACTGGTATACGGAGCACATATAAATCTTCAGGCTAATGCTACAGATCAGCTTTCCATAAAATCTTCACTTACCATAACAAAAGGCTATGAAGAGGGTGGTATCCCTTTACGGCACGCAGCACCCATTTTCGGTTCAACACATCTTGTTTATACGACTTCGAAACTAACCGCAGATTTTTACTCAGCTTATAACGGAGCACGAAAATCTGAGGATATGCCCCCTACAGAATCTGAAAAACCTTACATGTATGCATCAGACAGCAATGGCAAACCATGGTCCCCTGGCTGGATAACGCTGAATTGTAAGGCCACTTATAATTTTACAAAATGGATTGTTGTTAATGCCGGTGTAGAAAATATTCTCGATTTACGTTACAGACCATACTCATCGGGAATTGTTGCCCCGAGTAGAAACTTTATTCTATCACTGAGGTTTACAATCTAACTACATTTTTACCTCAACCCCCTGCCCCCTTCTCCTTAAAGAGAAGTGGGAAGAAGTATCAGCCCCTCTCTTTCAGGAGAGGGGTTGGGGTGAGGAGAGTTTGGCACGCAATTTGATTATACATTTACACAGGCAATCTCAATTATATCCCTGAACAATCAGGGCAGCCAGGTCAAAAGCCTGGCTTTTATTATTTATCAAAAAGGCCTGTACCCTATAATTTTCCTTACTTCCCTTACAGTCTTTGATGCGCTTTCCCTGGCCTTCTCTGCTCCTGCAGCAACAACCTTTGAGAGATACTTAGTATCGGCAAGAAGATCATTTATTCTTATTCTTATCGGTTCAGTGAAATTAATAATATCCTCTGCAAGCTGCTTCTTCATGTCGCCATATCTGATCTCACAGGAAGCGTATTTTTCTGTGAAATGTTTAACAGTAGAAGGTTCCGATACCACATTCATAATAGTAAAAAGGTTCTTCACGGCTTCAGCAGGTTCCTGATCAGGTGCAGTGGGACCGGTATCTGTTACAGCACGCATCACCTTCTTCCTGATCTCCTCAGGTTTATCAGCAAGAAAGACCCCGTTCCCTTCGCTTTTGCCCATCTTACCCGTACCATCCAGTCCGGGTATTTTAACGAGTTGTTGTCCGAAATTATAGGCATCCGGTTCCGGGAAAAAGTTAACATCATACATCTGGTTAAATCTTCTGGCAAAATGCCGGGTCATTTCGAGATGTTGTTCCTGATCTTTTCCAACCGGTACTTTATTGGCTTTGTGTATTATTATATCGGCAGCCATAAGTACAGGATATGTCAGCAACCCTGCATTGATATTATCTGGTTGTTTTCTTACTTTTTCCTTAAATGAAGCTGTGCGTTCCAGCTCACCTATATAGGCATTCATGTTAAGCAAAAGATAGAGCTCCGAAACCTCGGGAACATCGCTCTGGATAAATACAGTAGCTATTTCAGGGTCGATACCACAGGCAAGATATTCAGCCAATACCTGTTTAATGTTCCCATGAAGATCTTCCGGTTTTGGATGTGTGGTAAGTGCATGGTAGTCAGCAATAAAAAAATAGCAATTATTCTCCTTCTGCATTTTAAGAAAGTTTTTTATTGCCCCGAAATAATTTCCAAGATGCAGGTTCCCTGTCGACCTGATACCGCTTACTACTGTGTCCATATTGCCTATTATAAAAATTTCCCAAATGTAATAAAAAAGGCGTTACGGCCTTATGGCGTTACGGCATAACGGTATTACGGCATTTGGGCATTACGGCATAACGGTATTACGGTATTACGGCATTAGGGCATTAGGGCATAGAGGCAGTACGGCATGAGAATGTAATGGCAAATCAAAAACAACCGTTACGCCTTGACACCGTTTCGCCATAACGCCTTTTTTACTACCTTTGCACGATTAAATCAGACTGGCCATGGAATCGACAAGACAGAAAAAAGTATCTAGGTTAATTCAAAAAGAACTGGCCGACATATTTCTGCGGAGGGGGAACGAATTCGCACATGGCAAGCTTGTTTCAATAACGAGGGTAAGGATCAGTCCTGATCTGTCGTTTGCCAAGGTCTATATTAGTATTTTCCCTGCAACAAATCAGGAGGATGTTCTGAAATCGTTACAGGAACACAGCTCAAAAATCAGGTTTGATCTGGGACAAAAGGTAAGAACACAATTAAGAATTGTACCGGATATTGCCTTCCATGTTGATGATAGTCTTGACTACATAGACAAAATTGACAAGCTGCTGAAATCCTGACAGATATGCAGTACGAACCCATAAAGAAATCACTGGGCAGGTTCTTTGCAGGATCGCAGTTGATGAGAAAGATCCTCTACTTTTTGCTCGATCTGTTATTACTCCGCACCTGGCATGTAAAAAAAGCATTGCGTAAGATCGGAAGGGAGTTTCCCTTTAAAGCATCTGTGCTTGATGCCGGTTCAGGCTTCGGTCAGTATACATGGCGAATGAGCCGCATGAATAAAGACTGGAGTATTATGGCGATCGACATAAACAGTGAACAAATTGAGGATTGTAACAGATTCTTTCAGAAAGAAGGGTTAAGGGATCGTGTACTTTTTATGACAGGTGATCTCACGCAACTTAATGATACTGATAAGTATAATATCATCCTTTCGGTCGATGTAATGGAACATATCGGTGAAGATGTACTAGTCTTTAGAAACTTCTGCAGGTCGCTGAAAGAGAATGGAATTCTTATAATCTCCACTCCTTCCGATCAGGGAGGCTCGGATGTGCATGATGATGAAGACAAATCATTTATCGATGAACATGTGAGAGACGGGTACGGAATAAAAGATATAACGGAAAAGCTTACCAGTGCAGGCTTCAGGAATGTGGAAGCAGAATATACTTATGGAAAACCAGGCAGTATATCCTGGCGATTATCGATGAAATACCCGGTAAGGATGCTGAATAAATCTTACCTCTTTTTCATCATCCTTCCGTTTTATTACCTTATTTTCTTTCCGGTATCAATAATTCTTAACATTTTTGATCTGAATATAACTCATAAAACAGGTACGGGTCTTCTTGTAACTGCCAGAAAATAAATTCAGTGAAACTCTCGTTATACATAGCAAAAAGATATCTCTTCGCGAAAAAATCGCGAAATGCAATAAATGTAATCTCAACAGTTTCAGTAGCAGGGGTTGCGGTAGGAACCATGGCACTCATCATCATACTTTCAGTGTTTAACGGTCTGGAAATGATGGTGGGCAAGATCTTCAATACATTCGATCCCGATATAAAGATAACTGCTGCAGAAGGAAAAACATTTGTTGCCGACCCTGCGAGCCTTAAACTGCTTGCAACTGTTGATGGAGTATCGTGCTATTCTCTCACAATAGAGGAAAATGCCCTGCTCAAATATGGCGACAGGGAATATATTGCAACTATTAAAGGCGTTGACAGCAACTTTTCAATGGTAACCAATATCGACAGTTCGATGTGGGAAGGTGAGTTTATACTTGAAAACGAAAAGGGAAGGCAATTTGCAGTACCGGGAATGGGAGTTGCGCAATATCTTGGTATGAGGATTAACTTTATTTCAGCTCTGAGTATAATTGTTCCCAGAAAGGACGCCAGCACCAATTTTGACCAGGAGAATGCTTTGAAACGTGATTTTATTTCGCTGTCGGGGATTTTTGAAGTAGAAAAGGAATATGATTCAAAATATGTCTACCTTCCTATTGATTTTGTCCGGAACCTTATAGAAACAGAAGATGGGACTACCTCAATTGAGATTAAATTTTCGGAGAATGCCAATTCTCAGTCAGTTCAGAAGAAGATCTCGGAGATCTTCGGCAAAGGTTTTGTGGTAAAAAACCAATATGAACAACAGGAGATCTTTTATAAAGTCATGCGGTCGGAGAGACTTGCCATATTCTTCATTCTCACCCTTATACTTATAATTGCATCGTTTAATATTATAGGTTCACTTACAATGCTGATTATTGAAAAGGAGCGCGATATCGAAATACTTAAAAGTCTGGGTGCTGACAATAACCTTATTCAGAAAATCTTCATCTTCGAAGGCTGGCTTATCTCAATTATAGGTGCAGTAACAGGAATTTTCCTTGGTTTTATTATCTGCTGGCTTCAGCAAACATACGGGCTGGTAAAACTTCAGAGCGAATCACTTATTATGGATGCTTATCCGGTTGTTATCAAGCTTAAGGATTTTATTATAGTTCCCTGTACGGTACTTTTAATTGGTTATTGGGCCGCGTGGTATCCCGTAAGATTTCTGACAAAAAAATTCCTCAAAAACACCTGAATAACATGACCCGAATTATAATCTCATTTCTTCTGATATCATTGCTGATTGAGGGTTCCTGTTCCAGCAGGAAGAACAAGGTAGATCATGATAATATAATTCCGGAGAGAGAGCTTGTTACAATTTTAACTGAGCTTTTCCTTACCGATGGTCTTCTTACCCTCCCTAAAACCAATAACCTCTATAGCCCTGCAGATACACTTGCAGCACACAAGGATGTTTTTAAAATGCATGGTTACACCAAGGAGGACATGGATAAAACGATAAAATTTTATTTCATTAAAAGACCAAAAGATCTTATAAGAATTTATGATGAGGTTCTTGGTATTTTAAGTGAAATGGAATCAAGATATGAGAAAGAAGTCAACATTCAGCAAACACGTATCTCTAATTTATGGAAATGGGAGAACTCATATCTTTTACCCGACATTTCAGGAAATGATACTGCCAACTTTGTTCTCAAAGCCCCCAGCCAGGGAATATATTACCTAACATACACAGCCACTTTTGCACCGCTTGACCAATCGTATAAGCCCCGATTAACTGTATATACCTGTAACCCCGATAGTACAGAGACAGGCAAAAAACACTTTCTGAAGACAATAGAATACTATAAAGATGGTCACCCGCATATTTATATGCTGGATATTAAAATAACTGAAAAGTCTGATTATTATATCAGGGGTTGGTTTTATGGTTCTGAAAGTATTTATGATACATCACGCGGTTTGCTGAGGATAGAAAGGATCTACTTAACCTTCACACCAGGACTCCAATGAAACGCTTCTCGGCACAATACATCATTACCAATTCAGGTCCGAGAGTAAAAAGGGGGGTATTAACAACCGAAGATGACGGCACCATAATAAGTGTAGATGATACACTTGTAGATCTGAAAGAGACTCATTCGGTTGAATTTCATAATGGCATTATAATTCCCGGGTTTGTAAATTGTCACTGTCATCTCGAACTGTCACACATGAAAGGTGCCGTTTCACAAGGTGGAAACCTTGGGGGTTTTCTTAAACAGATAGCCAACCAGAGAGTAGCAGAATATGACGATATTATTTCTTCTGCCAGATCGGCTGATGATTATATGTATAACCGAGGTATATCGCTTTGCGGGGATATTTGTAACACCTCCGACACATTCGGGATCAAGAAGGTGAGCAAAATAAAGTATCTCAATCTGATTGAGGTTTTCGGGATAGATCCTGAAAAGGCTGACAAACAAATGAAAGAAGGATTATCGGTGTCAGAAAAATCGGAAGCGATGAAATTACCCTGGTCATTTGTCCCACATACCGGATACTCAACGTCATTGTCGATTCTAAGACTCATTAGGGAGAAAAGTGAAAATAACCGGGTTACATCAGTTCATTTTATGGAGAGTGCCGGGGAAAAAAAATTCATAGAAAATCATTCAGGTGAACTGTTTGAGTCGTTCCGGCAATCAGGATTCCTACCAGCACGACTTGAACTGGTGAACGATCATATTGATTTGATAATTAATCATATAACACCTTCAGGGAACCTGGTTCTTGTACATAATACTTTTGTCGATTCCAAAACAATTAAGGCGGTTAAGCAAAGGGAAAATCTCTACTGGTGTTTGTGTCCTAAATCAAATGAATATATTGAAAATGCGTTCCCTCCTGTTGACCTGCTGATTGAGGAAGAGTGCAAGATAGTTATCGGGACTGACAGTCTTGCCTCAAATACCGAATTGAACATTTTAAGTGAAATGATCGCACTTCAAATGAAATTTTCATCGCTTACAATTGAGGAGCTTGTGAAATGGGCTACAATTAACGGGGCCAGAGCGTTGGGTGAAGAAGAGAATTTCGGGACTATTGAGACAGGGAAAAAACCAGGTCTTCTCCTTCTTGAGAATGTAGATTTGATAAATATGAAGTTGCTGCCTGAAAGTTTCGTGTCCAGGTTGGTTTAGTTTTGGCCCACTTTGTCTGTTTACCTCATCCCACCTGCCAGATATCTCTGTCAATTTACCTCATCCCCCTGCCAGATATTTATGTCACTTTACCTCATCTCCCTGCCCCCTTCTCCTTTATGAGAAGGGGGTAAGAGAAACTCAATCAATTATTTAAGTCCCGCTCCTGCAGGAGAGGGATTTAGGGTGAGGCAATTAGCGAATGAACCGAAGCACAGAGTTACACAGAGAAAATCCATTCACCTGTTTGCAGTTAATGGATTTTAATATGGTATTTTTGCACACTACAACAGGTTAACAGATGGCGACGTTTCTATTTGATGAGATAATTTTTGGTCCGGTGAAGAGCAGGCGCCTCGGTGTTTCACTGGGAATAAATCTATTACCCACCGGTTGTAAGGTCTGCAATTTCAATTGCATTTACTGCGAATGCGGATGGACAGCCGATATTATGGATTCAATCAGTATTCTTCCTACCCGAACTGATGTTTATAAGGCATTGGAACAGAAACTGAATGAGATGAAGAATGCAAATCAGGATCCGGATGTAATTACATATGCAGGAAATGGGGAGCCGACTCTTCATCCTGAATTTCCCCGGATAATCGATGACAGTATAGTTCTAAGGAACAAATATTTCCCTGAAGCAAAAATAGCGGTTCTTTCCAATGCGACTACCATAGCCAGACCAGAAATAAGGCAGGCATTATTAAAAGTCGAACAGAACATACTGAAACTTGATTCTGCTATTGATTCAACAGTAATGTTGCATAATCAGCCAAAAGAGGTCATTAATACTGAGGAGCTTATAGAAAACCTTGTGAAATTTAACGGCCATCTTATAATCCAGACTCTGTTCCTGAGAGGTACCTATAACGGTAACACCATTGATAACACCACCCCTGTTGAAACAGAAGCCTGGCTGAAAGCACTTGGAAGAATAAACCCTTCTGAGGTTATGATATATACAATTTCGAGGGATACCCCCGAAGGTGGAAATATTAAAGGAGTTCCTTTAGAAGAATTGAATGAAATAGCTGCAAGGGTTAAAAAAATTGGTATAAAGACACAGGTTTCAGGATAATATTGAATGAGAAGAAAAACATATTAATCTGTCCCCTGGAATGGGGATTAGGTCATGCTGCCCGTATGATCCCTGTAGCAAAACGACTTCAGGAGCTGAACAATAATATCTTTATCGGATCGGGGAAGACTCACCTTGCCCTGTTTCGCAGTGAAATGCGGGGAGTTACCTTTCTTGATTTTTCAGGCTTCAGGCCCGGATATTCCAAATACTTTCCACAGTATTTAATAATGTTGCTGAAAACCCCACTCCTGTTTTATCACATTATAAGTGAACATTTCAGGCTGAAAAGAATAATAAAGGAACATCAAATTGACATAGTAATAAGTGATAACAGATTCGGCCTGTGGAACAGGAAAATCACTTCGGTGTATGTTACACATATGCCAAGGATCCCTATGCCAAAACCATTCAGGTTTCTGGAGTTTCTTGGAGTATTGCTTCACAGAATTATTATCAAACAATATACATTATGCCTGATTCCCGATCTTCCGGGAGAACTTAATTTGTCGGGCAGACTTTCCCATGGGATAAGGCTGCCTGATAATGTACGGTTTTCAGGGATATTGTCGAGATTTATTTCCTGCGAATCATCAAAGACCGATGTTAAAGAGCGCTCTGTTCATAACACTGTGATTTTATCGGGCCCTGAGCCTCAGCGTGGAATGCTGAAGCGAAAGCTGATAACCCTGCTCGCCGGGAAGGAACCTAAAACAGTGATGCTGGAGGGATACCCCGAAAAAGAAAAAGGGAATCAGAAAAACGGGAATATCATTTTTCTCAATCACCTTGCGTCCCCTTTAATGAAAGAGATGATAACTGAAAGTGAGAGCGTGATTAGCCGGTCGGGATATTCCACAATAATGGATCTGGTAAGCCTGAACTGCAGTGCATTGCTTATACCTACTCCGGGACAGACGGAACAGGAATACCTTGCGCAATATCTGGCTGAAAAAGGCTGGTTTCATACAATTACTCAACGCAAACTGGAAGGTTCTTTCTCACTCCCGTCAAGTGAAGCCGGATGGCCCGGAGAGCTTGTCAGAGAGAGCAAGGTACTTCTTGAAAAAGCACTAGAAGAAATACTGGAGAAAAACCATGAACAGAATTAATCCTGCAAATCCTGCAAAGAGCCCGATCCAAACCTGCATCGGATTATGATAGTTGAGTTTCAGCCGGGATGAAAGCACAATTCCGCTGACCATAACCACAGAAATGAAGTGCCAGACAAGAGGAGCATACATTCTGAATGAGAGTATCAGTACAACGGCAATCAGGGCACCTGCAGCCACAGCGTGAATAGAGATCTTCCACCTGAGATTTATCAGTGTAACCAAAGCTGACAAAAAGAAGGCTCCGTATAAAAATGTTTTCAGAAAAAGAGGAAGCGGGAACTTGAAAATAATAACTGAAGTGGCTCCATAAAGCAAAGTAGTAAGAAGAAGGGGAATCAGTCTCTCTCTCCTGTCATCCATTGTCCATGTGGTGATTACACCCCGGTGATATAGAAAAGGCATCAGCGAAATTGGCAGGAATACATTATTTACGAGGACGATAAGCATTAATAATTTCTTAACGCCAAAAGGAAGATATCCGAAAAGAGTAGGTGCTGAAAATATTAATACCAGTCCATACACTGGCATTAAGAGCGGATGAAAAATTATTGAAAATGTTTTTGCCAGGTTATCTCCGAAGTCGCTTCTTTCATCTGTCTGCATTATATCTCCCTCCTCAGTCGTGCGACCGGAATATTAAGTTGTTCGCGGTATTTTGCCACAGTCCGGCGGGCTATCTGGTAGCCTTTTTCCTGTAAGATCTCGGTTAGTCTCTCATCGGTAAGAGGCCTGCGTTTTTGTTCATTTTCAATACAATCCTGCAGGATTCGTTTTATCTCTCGTGTTGAGACCTCTTCACCGCTGTCGGTCTGCAATCCTTCCGAAAAGAAAAACTTCAGTGGAAATATTCCGAAATGTGTCTGAATAAATTTGCTGTTTGCCACCCGTGATACTGTTGAGATGTCGAGACCTGTCATTTCGGCAACATCCTTCAGAATCATAGGTTTTAGTTTGGTTTCATCCCCGTCGATAAAGTATTCCTGCTGATATTCAAGGATGGCATTCATTGTTAAAAGAAGGGTATTCTGCCTCTGTTTGATAGCATCGATGAACCATTTTGCAGAGTCGATTTTCTGCTTAACAAACTGGACGGCATCTTTCATCTCTTTTTTCTGACTCTTATCCTGGCTGTAGGATTGCAGCATTTCCCTATATGAGCTGCTTAATCTGAGTTCAGGCAGGTTACGGGAATTAAGATGAAGATCGAATCCATCCTCGGAAAGTTCAAGAATAAAGTCGGGAATTATAGGCTGTGAGGTTTTGTTGAACGGATCGCTATAGACCCCTCCCGGTTTTGGATTCAATTTAAGAACCTCCTCAATTGCTGCTTTTAGTTCATTTTCAGATACCCCAAGTCGTCCGATTATTTTATCATAGTGTCGTTTGGTAAATTCCTCAAAATGGAGATCGAGTATGGTGTGCGCGAGTTCCATTGAGGATTGTGACATGTCTTTCTTTTCAATCTGAAGAAGAAGGCATTCCCGGAGTGTTCGTGCACCTACACCTGCAGGTTCAAGATCCTGGATTACCATAAGCACCTCTTCGAGTTCTTCTTCTGTAGTTTCAATATTCTGAAGAAATGCAAGATCATCAACTATATTAATGAGTTCCCTGCGCAGATATCCATCTTCATCGATATTTCCGAGGATATATTCTCCAAGAATCTTTTGCTTTTCTGTAAGATCGCGCAGCCCAAGCTGTGATTCAAGATGCTCGTAGAAAGATGATCCTACAGAAAAAGGGATCTCACTTCTTTTCTCCTCATCCTTGCTGTAGTTTTTAGTTTGAAGACGATAATCGGGAATGTCATCATCTTCAATATAATCATCAATAGTAAACTCCTCCTGGTCTTTATCTTTTTCATCAAACTGTTCCTCTTCTGCTTCGGGTTGGGTATCCTCTTCATCAGCTCCCTCCTCGAGAGCAGGATTTTCCTCCAGTTCTTTCTTGATCCTCTCCTCCATTTGCAAGGCAGGAACCTCCAGCAGCTTGATCATCTGGATCTGCTGTGGCGAAAGTTTCTGAAGCAACTTCTGCTGTAACCTTTGATTTAACATCCCCTTTCCCTCAACAAAAGTTATTTTATCAGTTAATTAAAATTCTGCATTTTTCGGAGTTCTGGGAAATGGAATCACATCTCTTATGTTCGCCATTCCTGTTACAAATAAAATAAGACGTTCAAATCCAAGACCAAATCCACTGTGTGGTGCAGATCCGAATTTTCTTGTATCGAGATACCACCACAGGTCCTTCTCCGGCATTTTCATTTCCCTTATACGTGAAAGAAGAGTATCATATTGTTCTTCCCTCTGCGATCCTCCTATTATTTCGCCGATTCCCGGGAAAAGCACATCCATTGCTCTGACAGTTTTTCCATCGCTGTTCTGCTTCATGTAGAAAGCTTTTATCTCTTTCGGATAATCTGTAAGTATCACTGGCCTTTTGAAGTGCTCTTCAACCAGATATCTTTCGTGCTCAGCCTGAAGATCGCGGCCCCATCCGACCATATACTCCCATTTCTTTCCTGAAGCGGTAAGAATTGTCACTGCTTCAGTATATGTAATCCTTACAAACTGATTATCGAGAACAAATCTGAGTCTTTCGAGTAGTCCCTTATTAATCATATTATCAAGGAATTCAAGATCTTCCCTGCAATTTTCGAGTGCGTATTTTATCAGATATTTTACAAACTCCTCGGCCAGATCCATATTATCATTAAGATCATAAAAAGCCATTTCAGGTTCTATCATCCAAAATTCTGCCAGGTGGCGCGGTGTGTTTGAGTTTTCTGCCCTGAAAGTAGGACCGAAGGTGTAGATATCACCCATCGACAATGCTCCAAGTTCACCTTCGAGCTGGCCTGAGACTGTCAGGTTTGTCTGCTTGCCGAAAAAATCAGTGCTGAAATCAACTGAACCATCACTATTACGAGGTATGTTTTTAAGGTCCATTGTTGTTACCTGGAACATTTCTCCCGCGCCTTCAGCATCGCTTCCTGTAATGATGGGTGTATGAAGGTAAAAGAATCCCTTATCGTTAAAATAATTATGAATGGCAAAGGCCATAGCATGTCTGATCCTGAAAACAGCGCCGAAGGTGTTGGTACGGAACCGAAGGTGGGCGTTCTCCCTGAGGAATTCCATTGAGTGTCCCTTCTTCTGAAGTAAATATGTTTCAGCATCGCTTTTACCGTAAATCTCAATAGTTGCAGCATTTATCTCAACAGCCTGTCCCTGACCCTGTGATTCAACAAGCTTACCAGTAACCGCAATGCATGCTCCTGTTGTGATATCCTTAAGTATATCCTCATCAAATGAAGCAGTGTCGGCAACTACCTGGATATTATTTATTGTAGATCCGTCATTAAGGGCAACAAAGAGAATGTTCTTATTTCCCCTTTTTGTACGCACCCATCCCTTCACCAGAACCTCAGAGCCTACAACCGGGTCCGACAGCAATTGCTTTACTTTAATTCTTTTCATTATTCACTGTTATAAAAAAATTGTAGCGCAAAAATAATAAAATGTTGGTCGCTATGCTCAATTTTGAGTCTTCTTATTCAGATTAATTGACTGTAATTGATAATAATTACCCTGTTGTTAAGTTAATAACAGTATAGTAACCATTTGAATAATGGTTTGAATATTGCTAAAATCTGAATAACTTTGAATTAAATTGAAAAATGTTAAGCGCTATGGAAGAACATAAGAATTTAATAGTTGTGCCATGGGATTTCACTACTGTTGCTGAACATGCTCTGGCACATGCTGTAAAGATAAGCCGGATGGTCGGAAATAATATCTGTCTGCTGCATATTGCTGATCCATCAATAAGCGCAAAAGACGGAACAATGAAGATCAACCAGCTGAAGCAGATTACTGCTGAGAATACGGCTAAGAATAATGTTCCCATAACTTATCATATTTCAAAAGGAAGCATATTTACGGCAATTGCAGATTATGCAAATGAAACAGAAGCCAGCCTCGTGGTTATGGGAACACATGGCATGAAGGGACTACAGAAACTTACAGGCAGCTGGGCCCTGAAGGTGATAGTTAAATCAAAAATTCCGTTCATCGTGATCCAGGATCCGCCTGCAGATCAGGAGCGGTATCATAATATTGTCTTTCCGATTGACTTCAGAGGTGAGAATAAGGAGAAGATGAAGATGGCCATTTTCATGGGGAAATATTTTGAATCGAAAGTACATATGCTTGTCTCTGTAAGTTTGGATAAAAGTCTTCTGAAGAAGACAAATATAAATCTGAATTTTGCTGTTAAATATCTGATACAAAACAATATCGAGTATGAGATTCATGAAGTGACTAAAGGAAATTTTGCACAGCAGACAATCGATTTCGCACAGAAAATCAATGCCGACCTGATACTGATCATGACAACTAAAAATATAACTGTTGCCGATTATGTTATAGGTGCGTCGGAGCAATTTATAATAGCCAACAGTTCGCGAATACCGGTATGTTGTGTCAACCCCAAATCGTCATTTGCAAAGGTTGGGCAGTTCATGTATGGATGAAATTAGATTGATTAAAAAATGTCAATTGTAGTTCAGGGGGTTACAAAGTTTTATGGTGAGCAGAAAGCCCTCGATAATGTCTCATTTGAAATAAAGACAGGGGAGATTGTTGGTTTTCTCGGACCAAATGGTGCCGGGAAATCAACTATGATGAAAATAATTACCGGCTTTATACCGGCCTCATCAGGGAAGGTTTTTGTTAATGATCTTGAAGTGGGGACTGATAATATTGAAGTCAGAAATCAAACCGGGTATCTTCCGGAAAATAATCCGCTCTATCCCGAGATGTATATCAGAGAGTATCTTGGATTTGTTGCTTCAATATACAAAACAGGATTATCGAAGAAAATGCTGATCGATAAAATTATTGAATTAACCGGACTTGTCACTGAACAGAACAAAAAAATCGGAGCTCTTTCAAAGGGCTACAGACAGAGAGTAGGTCTGGCACAGGCACTGATTCATAATCCCGGCGTACTTATTCTTGATGAAGCCACAACAGGTCTCGACCCGAACCAGATTGTGGAGATCCGCAATCTTATAAAAGAGGCCGGGAAAAAGAAAACCGTAATGCTTTCAACACATATAATGCAGGAGGTTGAAGCGATATGCGACAGAGTGATAATTATCGATAAAGGGATCATTGTAGCTGATGAGGAAAAAAGTAAAATTTACTCTGTAATCAAAAACCCAAAACAGATAATTCAGGTTGAGTTTGATAAACCTGCTGATGAATCCGTTTTCAAAGAAATATCCATGCCGGCAACTTTCAAACTAATAAAAAATAATACCTGGATAATTGAAGCCGAAGGGCAGGAGGATATCCGTCCGGCAATATTTAATCTTGCTGTCAGGAATAATCTTACAGTACTTTCACTCCAGAAACACGAAAGCAACCTTGAGGAGGTATTCAGACATCTTACCAACTGATCTTTTTTTTGGTTATCCTGATTTTTTTTAGTTGCTTTGTACTGTAATATTTTGGTGGAAAAATTTGTGCTGATTGCAACCACAGGAAAAAAATGCTAAACCGCTTCTAATATCCTTTTTCACAATCAACCAAACTTACCACAAAGAAGTGCCTAGAGTGCCTAAAGTACTTAAAGTGCCTAGAGTGACTAGAGTACATAAAGAACTTAGTTGTTATTAGTATGATTTTTGAACTTTAGGCACTCTAGGCACTTTAGGCACTTCGAACTTTTTTTTAATTTGATAACTTAAAATTTGAATTATGGG
>JANNKF010000123.1:0-10964 GCA_031396165.1 Bacteroidales bacterium
TGGCCCAGGTCACCGCCGTGCTGGAGCCGCTGCGCGCGATACCCTCACCACCGGCCGCGGTGCACCCGGTCCGTACGCCGCTCCCGCCGCGCGGGTGACCCGGCCGGGCCCGTCGCCTTTTATTATTGTTTTGTATTTCAGACTCTTATAGGGGTAAAATCTATTGCCGTCGATAAGCAGGAACTGCGGTTCCTTTTCGAGCCCTTCAATTGCATTATGCATCGCTTTTATTGATGCCCTGAGAATATTCATCTCGTCGATCTCGGTATTATTTATGAATGCCACCTTCCACGATATGGCTGAACCCATTATTTCCTCTTTCAGTATTGCCCTCTGTTTTGCTGTAAGTTTCTTGGAATCGTTAAGGATATCATGTTTGAAGTTTTTCGGAAGGATTACCGCAGCAGCAACCACCGGGCCAGCCAGACATCCCCTTCCTGCTTCATCGCAGCCTGCCTCTGTGAGGTTTTTGTACAGATAAGACTTGAGCATCTTTTGTTTTCTGACTTAACAGTATGTAAATAAAAGAAATATTCCAGCCATGTTAAAGTTAAAATAGAATTAAAAAATGATTAAGATCTTACTGTTTACAACCATTAGCAGGATGTTTGTCATCAAAATTTAACGATTTGTCAAATGTTTTACTATTTTTGGGTCTGAAGGGAAATTTAATATGCTGAACAACAACAGGGTTATAATATTTTTTGCATTACTGGGTATTGTTTCAGAAATACATTCCCAGGAATTATCTCATCAGGTACTTGTTCCTGTTGCGGGAGTTATTAATACAGAAGCTTTAAGTTATTCCCATACTATTGGTGAAACGGCTGTCGAGATTTTCACCTCCTCCGATTTTGTTTTTACCCAGGGTTTTCAGCAACCGGGAGTAAAGTTCACCAGGGAGAATCCTCCTCCGGGGACCGGGGTAAAAGTCTATCCGAATCCTGTAAAAGACTATGTTAATATCGAGGTTTTTGGTGATGTAGCAAGAACGTTCAGAGTAGAGGTCATCAATATTTCAGGGACCATCACAATAACGGAAAAGTTAATATTTTCAGATATGTATTGGTATATTCTTCAGATACCTGTTGAAAACCTGAGCAAAGGTCTTTACTTTGTCAGAATTATGAGTGAAGACGGAGTGATAAGCAGAACATTTAAGATTGAAAAAATGTAAACGAATGATTTATGGCTCTTAATATTCTTAAATATTACCTGATATACCTTTTATTTATAGTGGCGCTCTGTCCTGTATCAGGGCAGGGCACGGTTCCTCCCGGGATACATTATCAGGCAGTTGCCAGGGATAATTACGGTAAGGAGCTGGCCAATAAAGAGATTGATATTAGGTTTTCAATCATTTCCGCGAATCCTCTGGGTCCTCTTGAATATGAGGAACTCCATTCGAAGGTTGTGACCTCAAAGTACGGTGTTTTTTCAATCGTTATAGGCCATGGAACACCAACCGGAGGCACATTTAACACGTTCTCTCAGATCTCATGGTCATCATCAGCTCATTTTCTGAAAGTTGAGGTTAAGTTTGAAAGTAGTTTTGTTGATATGGGAACCATGCAGTTTCTTGCTGTTCCCTATGCTCTTTATGCACAGAAATCGCTTGAACCCGGGCCTGCTGGTGCCAGGGGAGACATTGGACCTCAGGGATTACAGGGTCTGCAGGGCTCAGCCGGATCAAAGGGTGATACGGGGCCACAGGGATTGAAGGGAGATACCGGTCCGCAGGGGCAGCAGGGAGTTCAGGGACAAAAAGGCGATCAGGGCGATCCGGCTACAGACGATCAGACCCTCTCATTTGACGGAACCAACATTTCAATATTGGGCGGAAATACAGTTAACCTTTCACCTCTGATGATTCCGCATCAGCTTACAATTTTAGGGGATACACTCTCTATTTTTAATGGAAATAAAGTTGGACTGCCAAACCAGATCCAGGATCTTCAGCTTGATGCAAATAATAAGCTGAAACTAACCAAAAACACAACTGCTACAGAGATCGATTTTACCAGATTTCTTGATGATAAACAGCAACTTACGTTTAATAGTGTAGATAATACACTTATTATTTCCGGTGGAAATAATGTTGATCTCACACCAATGAAACAGGACCTTCTGCTAACAGGGAATATACTCACCATAACAAATAAGGCAACCACGAATCCTATTAATCTTTCGACATATCTGCAAACACTGGAGTTTAATCCGGCAGATAACAAACTTTCAATATCAGGAATTACCCCGACTGTTGACCTTACAAGCCTTAAAAATGATGGGGATTTCAATCCTTTAAACGAGATTCAGGATTTAAATCTGGCAGCCAACATTTTGAAAATTACAAACAATACATCTGCAACAGACATAAATCTGGCTCCTTATCTGGATAATACAGATAATCAGACAATAAGCTATAATCCCGGTACATTTACTCTTTCCATATCAGGAGGAGGATCAGCCACATTAGGTTCAATTGTGGCTTTCCGTGCAAAAAAGAATTTCGCAACGACGGCGACTATACCCCTCTCCAATATTGATTTTATACCAGATGAAATAGAATATAATGATGGAACCAATCTTGATCCGCTTACGGGAGAGTTTACTACTCCATTTACTGGAATCTATACTTTTGACATAAAATACATAGCACCCAATTTAGCAAATGGTCAATTGGTAATGATATACAAGAACGGAAATCCTTATGAGACTCTGGGAAGCGGAATCGGTGGTGGAACAACTTTGTTTAGGACTCTAACCATAAAGTTGATCGCAGGAAATAAGGTTAAACTTGTCATAAATACAGGTGTAACGGTTGATATTGGAACCGGCTCATTCTCAGGCTTCCGGGTTTATTAATAATGACGACATTAAAGCTGTTATTCTGACAATTTCCTGCTGAACCTCGGGGATCCTTCGTCCGCCAGCCGGCGGACTCAGGATGACAGGGCTTTTTGGGGTCACACAGGGAACAAAGTGGCGATTCGATAAAAATCTCGGATAAATGGTCAATTAACCTTTCGAATCGCCACTTTTTTCCCCTAATACTCCAAAGCACCTTGTCATCCCGAAGCGGAGCGAGGGATCCCCTTCACCCAATACGATTCATCTTCAGTTATTCCGTCAATTAATCCCAGTCAATAATATTCCGGTGCTCTGCACCAGGGTATGAATTTTTTAAGCGGCAGAGCCGCATAATATTTCTAGATCAGGAATTTTGGAAAACCATTTCCAGGTGCAGCGCACCGAAATATTAAAAAGACGGAATCACCTATAACAAAGTGATTAAAGAATTGTGTTTGCTTTTTTCTCCGAAATCTTTCGAAACACTACCAGGCAAAACACCATTGCAGCCAGTACACCTGCGATATTGCTGTATATATCCTTCGGGTTGAATGCCCTCCCCGGGATGAGCTTCTGATGATATTCATCGAGTATCGCAAAGAGGATAAGAAGTGTTGTTATAATTAAGAATTTTCTGTAATCCAACCTGAATTCTTTTCCGGCAAAGGTCAGAAAAGCCATTCCAGCCAATATCGCATACTCGCAAAAATGAATGAGATAATCAAGTCTGATCTCAGATCCTGATGTACGTATTTTCAGGATAGGGATTGACGGGATGGACGAAAAAATAATTATTATCAGGAACCATGAAATTAGCAGATACCTGGCAAATGGCCTGAGAAAAATAATCAGTCGGAGCATTTTCAATTTTAAGGTTCGAAAATTACTAAAATCCTGTTTGTTACCCAACGCGGATCCAACTTCTTTATTTTAACCTCGACTGTTATATATTAAAAGACTAAATTTGTCAAAATTTTTTGGTATGATAACTAACGAACAGATAAAGGTTTTATCGGGACGCCGCGATGCGTTAAGGAGGTATCTTTGACATTGAAGGCAAACTTGAACAAATAGGAGAAAAAGAGAGTTTATCTCAACAACCCGGATTATGGAACGATCCTAAAAAGGCAGAGGATCTGATGAAAGCGATAGCCCTGCTCAAAAGCTGGACCACCGATTTTGATAAGATTAGTACTTCCCTCGACGACCTCGTTGTACTCTACGATTTTTATAAAGAAGGAGAAGCATCGGAAGAAGATGTTGATAATCAGTACAGCAGCTGTGTATCGATGATCGAAGATCTTGAGGTGCGTAACATGCTGCAAAATGAAGAAGATCAACTCGGGGCAATACTAAAGATAAATTCCGGAGCAGGTGGAACCGAGAGTAACGACTGGGCAGCAATGCTTATGAGGATGTACCTCCGCTGGTGTGAAAGAAATAACTACAAAGTAAAAGAACTTGATTACCAGGCTGGTGATGAAGTAGGAATTAAATCGGTTACCCTTGAAATTGAAGGCGACCGTGCCTATGGCTACCTCAAAAGTGAAAACGGTGTTCACCGTCTGGTGAGGATCTCTCCCTTCAATGCACAGGGAAAAAGACAGACAACTTTCGCATCAGTGTTCATTTCACCCCTTGTTGATAATAATATTGAAATAGATATTAATCCTGCCGATATAAGTTGGGATACATTCCGGTCAAGCGGAGCTGGCGGACAGAATGTTAACAAAGTTGAGACAGCAGTTCGGCTCAGGCATCATCCGACAGGTATAATCATAGAAAATCAGGAGACCCGCTCTCAGCTTAATAATAAAGAGAATGCGCTGAAGATCCTTAAGTCACAGCTCTACGAACTTGAACTCAGGAAGCAACAGGAGGCACAGGCTCTTATCGAGGGTGCAAAAAAGAAGATAGAGTGGGGTTCGCAGATAAGGTCGTATACTTTGCATCCCTACAAGATGATAAAGGACCACCGGACTGACCATGAAACAGGTAATGTGCAGGCTGTCCTCGACGGCGATCTGAATGCCTTCATAAAATCATTTCTGATGGAGTTTGCAGGGAAATGATAAAATTCATAAAAACTTAGAACCCAAATTTGTTTTATTTGTACCAGAAATTTCAAGGGTTAAAATGATGGTAAAAAAGGAAAAGCTATTTGAACAGTTTCCCCCTGTTACAACCAGGGAATGGATGGCAAAAGTTAATTGCGACCTGAAGGGTGCTGACTTCAATAAAAAACTTGTGTGGAAAACAAATGAGGGATTTGAGGTGATGCCTTTTTACCGGGCGGAAGATGTTGAAAATCTGTTGTATGTCGATTCCCTGCCGGACGAGTTTCCATACATAAGGGGAACAAAGACAAAAAATAACAACTGGTTCGTACGTCAAAATATTGAGGTTTCCGATTATAATGAAGCAAACAGGAAAGCACTTACAATATTGATGAAGGGGGTTGATTCTCTGGGTTTTGTAATAACTGATCCTGAATCAGTTAACGAGACAAATTTCAATACATTGCTTAAGGATATTCATTTAGAAATTATTGAAATCAGTTTTTTCTGTAACGGTAAAGCGATCGAGATCTTCGAACAGATATTCAGAATCTCCAATGAGAGAGGGATAAATCTTAATGATATTAAGGGAGCAATTGAAGCTGATCCGATTGGCAGACTGCTTGTAAATGGAAAACTATGTGTTCCTGTTGAAGATGGATTTACATACCTTGCATCGCTTACGGAAGCTGCATCTGAGTTTCCAAACCTTCGCACCATACACCTGAATGCATCAAATTTCAATAATGCCGGTGCTGATATTGTGCAGGAACTGGCTTTCGGCCTCTCCATGGGCAGCGAATATATATCACAACTGACAGACAGAGGTTTAACTGCTTCTCTGTCTGCTTCAAAAATACGTTTCAGCTTTGGAATAGGGTCAAATTATTTTTCGGAGATTGCAAAATTGCGGGCTGCGAGGCTCTTATGGTCTGTTGTTCAGAAGGGATTCGGTCTGACAGGTACTAATTCTGTTAAAATGGATATCCACTGTGTGACATCTGAATGGAACAAGACAATTTACGATCCTTATGTGAATATGCTGAGAACTCAGACCGAAGCAATGTCGGCAATTCTTGGCGGCACCGATTCTCTTACTGTTGAGCCTTTCGATATTGCCTTCAGGAAACCGGATGAGTTTTCTGAAAGGATCGCCCGGAATCAGCAGCTGATACTAAAGGAAGAGGCTTATTTTGATAAGGTTGCAGATCCTTCGGCGGGTTCGTATTATATTGAGAACCTTACAAATCTGATTGCAGAAAACGCCTGGAAACTTTTTCTTGAAATTGAGGAACAGGGTGGATTTCTGTCAGCTGCTATATCAGGATTAATACAGGAAAAATTGTCGGAATCGGCAGCTAAGCGCAAAAATGATCTGGCATTCCGGAAGATGATCCTTCTGGGAACAAACCAGTATCCGAATACAGGAGAATCAGTTTCACCTTCTGTTGATCAGGATCTTGCATTCAGGAATCGTTTGTACGAAGAAGATCTTACTGTTAATCCAATAACACTGTTCCGGGGCTCTGAGGATTATGATAAATTGCGTATGGCTGTTGATCAGGCAGTTAAACGTCCTGAGGTTTTCCTTCTACCGGTCGGAAATCCTTCTATGAGAACTGCACGCGCACAGTTTTCTGCAGGTTTTTTCGGATGTGCCGGATATCATATAATTGAAAACCGTGGTTTTGCAGGCATAACGGATGGCATCAAATGTGCTCTTGAATCCAAAGCCGAAATAGTGGTAATATGCAGTTCGGATGAAGAGTACGTCCTTTTTGCCCCGGAAATTTATTCCGGATTAAGAGATAAAACTATTGTGGTAATTGCAGGTAATCCGGCTTCGGCAGAAGAGTTGAAATCAAAGGGTCTTAACAATTTCATTCATTTGAGATCAAATGTTACTGAAACATTACAGCATTTTAATGAAAGACTTGGGATAATACTTTGATTTGCAAATAGAAAGAAAATGAAACCAAAATTCAAATATACCGATCTTAAGGAACTTGAAATTTCAGCAAAGGACCATCAGAAGTGGGAGAAGGAAAAAGCGATAAAGCCCGACTGGTTAACTCCTGAGATGATTCCTATCAAAAGTGTTTATACCAAAGATGATCTTTCAGGCTTGGAGCATCTTAATTATGCTGCAGGTCTTGCACCCTTCCTTCGCGGACCATACTCGGGTATGTATGCAATGCTTCCCTGGACTATCAGGCAATATGCAGGGTTTTCAACAGCAGAAGAGTCGAATGCTTTTTACCGCCGTAACCTTGCTGCAGGACAGAAAGGCCTCTCAGTAGCATTCGATCTGGCAACACATCGTGGATATGATTCTGATCATGAGCGGGTTGCCGGCGATGTAGGGAAGGCTGGCGTAGCTATTGATTCCATTCTCGACATGAAACTCCTCTTTGACAGGATTCCACTGAACAAGATGTCTGTTTCGATGACAATGAACGGAGCCGTACTTCCGATAATGGCTTTTTATATCGTTACCGCACTCGAGCAGGGAGCAAAGCTTGAAGAATTGAATGGGACAATACAGAATGATATCCTTAAGGAGTTCATGGTAAGGAACACATATATCTATCCGCCTGAGTTCTCGATGCGGATAATTGCTGATATTTTCAGGTACAGTTCTGAAAAGATGCCAAAATTCAATTCTATAAGTATTTCAGGTTATCATATGCAGGAGGCCGGTGCGACATGCGATATTGAACTTGCATATACTCTTGCCGACGGGCTGGAATACCTCAGGACGGGTGTTAATTCCGGTATGGATATTGATTCATTTGCACCCAGACTATCATTCTTCTGGGCTATTGGCATGAATCACTTTATGGAGATAGCCAAGATGAGGGCAGCACGTATGCTCTGGTCTAAAATTGTTAGCGGGTTTAATCCGAAGAATCCAAAATCGCTGACACTAAGAACTCATTGTCAGACTTCGGGCTGGAGCCTCACCGAGCAGGATCCGTACAATAATGTCGGCCGTACCTGCATTGAAGCTATGGCCGCTGCACTTGGTCACACACAGAGTCTTCATACAAATGCCCTCGATGAAGCTATTGCCCTGCCAACTGATTTTTCAGCCCGTATTGCACGAAACACACAGATCTACCTTCAGGAAGAGACACAGATCTGCAAAGCTGTTGATCCATGGGCAGGTTCATATTATGTTGAAACACTCACTCATGAAATTGCGCACCGTGCCTGGGAACATATTATGGAAGTAGAACGACTCGGAGGTATGGCAAAAGCTGTAGAATCCGGAGTCCCCAAGATGAGGATCGAAGAGGCGGCTGCCAGGGCGCAGGCGAAGATCGACTCAGGAGTGCAGACAATTGTAGGAACAAATAAATACCGGCTCGAAAAAGAAGATCCGCTCGAAACACTCGAAGTTGACAATTCTGCGGTCAGAGACTCGCAGATAGTAAGGCTTGCCAGGTTAAGGGCAGAACGAAATGAGCCTGAGTGCCAGGCAGCACTTGATGCTATAACAAAATGTGTTCAGACAGGCGAAGGTAATCTGCTCGGGTTTGCAGTAGATGCCGCAGCAAAACGTGCCAGTCTGGGAGAAATATCTTTTGCTTGTGAAAAAATTGTAGGGAGGTATAAAGCAGTGATACGTACAATATCAGGTATTTATTCGTCGGAATATAAGTCGGACGATGATTTTAATGATGCAAAGGCTCTGGCTGCCAGGTTTGCAGAAAAAGATGGCCGTCAGCCGAGAATTATGGTAGCCAAGATGGGTCAGGATGGCCACGATCGGGGCGCTAAAGTTGTAGCAACCGGATATGCCGATATAGGTTTTGATGTAGATATCGGGCCGCTCTTCCAGACACCTGTAGAAGCTGCGAAACAGGCGGTTGAGAATGATGTCCATGTACTCGGAGTTTCCAGCCTTGCTGCAGGTCATAAGACGCTTATCCCGCAGGTGATAGAAGAATTGAAGAGGCTGGGGAGGGAAGATATACTCGTCATAGCCGGAGGTGTCATCCCTCCTCAGGATTACCAGTTTCTGTATGATGCCGGTGTATCTGCAATTTTCGGCCCCGGTACTTCTGTATCGAAAGCGGCTAAACAGATACTGGAGATAATGTTGCATTCATTTGAATAAAAAAAAATAGTAAATTGCGGTAACCAACCTGATCGTTTATGAAATATATATCTGTTGCTTTTGTTGCAATAATGTTGTTATTCTACGGATGTACAGCAAAGAAGCCTCTTGCCACTTTAGTCCCGGTTACTGAAGAGGCAGCCCCTGCCGAAGTTAATTTCTCAGAGCAGACTACCTGGCTCCTCGGGTATTTTTCTCCCGGTCAGTTAACCAGGGCGCCTCATTCCACATGGTATATTAAAGGATTTGATGATTATCAGCTAAATACGGAACCTCTTAATAAGCTGCTGGAAATTCCGAAGGATGAGCTCACAATTAAAATTGTAATGGGAAGCTGGTGCCCCGACAGCCGGCGTGAGGTTCCAAAGTTTATGAGAATTCTTCAGATATGGCAGTTCCCCGCCGGGAAAGTGACATTTATCGGAGTTGATAATGCAAAATTATCACCCGTAGGTGAATACACAGGCCTCAATATTGAAAGGGTTCCGACTTTTATTATTTATAAAAATAATATTGAGGTAGGACGCATCATTGAAAATCCTAAGACGTCTTTAGAGCAGGATATGGTTAATATTCTGACAAGGAATGAATAATTACATATAATTTAATATCATGGAAGAGGTAAGAAATAATAGTTCACAAAATCTGGGAATCGCCGCCCTGATTACTTCAATTATAACGTTTGTGCTTGCAGTTATTCCCTGTGTGGGACTGATCGCAATAATACCCGGGATAATTGCAATAATTCTTGCATCAGTAGGATTGTCACAGGCTTCAAGAAATAATGCACCCAAGGGAGTTTTGATTGCCGGATTAATCATTGCTGTTTTAGCGTCAATGATCTCTGTATCACAGGTATTTGTTGCTTCCCGGTTTGCCAAAAATGTTGATAAATGGCCAAATGAGTTCCAGAATATTATTAATGATGTTCAGGAGAATGTTGTTAAGGAACTAGAAGATGCCAACGTCAATATAAAGATTGAGAGTAACGGGAATAAGGTGGAAATTAACTCCAGTTCTGATAAAAAGACGAACGAGCAGAAGCTTGAGGACCTTGAAGGAGGCAGTACTCAGAAAGATGACACTCTTAAAACAAAAAAGTAGTTCTCTTTACAGTTTATTAAAGGCAAGGCTCAACAGTGAACCTTACCTTATAGTTAATATCTTCTTTGCCGGAGCCATAATGCTGATTTTTGCATACTCCGGCATTTTTTCTCCCTTAAAAGATAATTATCCTGTAACATGCCTGCACGAAAAACTCACAGGTGAACAATGCATTTCATGTGGGCTGTCGCACAGTTTTTCACTTATTGTAAGAGGAAGAATAACAGAGGCTTACCTGTGGAATATGTATGGTATGAGGGTATTCCTGTTCTTTTTATCCCAGCTTTTTCTAAGAGTCGGTTTTTCGATTTTTTATCTCAGAGCTACTTCAACAGGAAGGCAATTGATTATAACAGATTCAATAGGATCGGGATTAATCTTTCTGATAGCGTTCTGGCCGTATATTTCCCGGATAATTCTTGAAATACTTTAATTAGCTCTCTTTTACGAACATTTCCTAAACCTTTGTGTGCCTTAGTGCATACCTTCGTGTGTGTGGTAAAAAAGAGACATTTAACTGAATATCTCTGCGTCAGAGTCGGATCTTTTATTCCTGCGCTGAGTTTAATATATCATACAACAAATTACTTTCAAAACCTTTAGACAATCCATACCTCAATAGTTTTGCTTTAAGATCGTATTGATTTTTAGCTTTTACAGATTTCCGGTGTCCATTAATTATATTTTTAAGAGTACTTGTATAAAGCTCATAATTAATTGAATCCAGGGCAGATTTTATTATATCACCGGGAATTTTTCTCAACTTCAGATGAGCTGCAATTTTAATTTTCCCCCACTTGTTATAGTTGAATTTATCTTTTACAAATGCC
>JANNKF010000188.1:0-10371 GCA_031396165.1 Bacteroidales bacterium
ACCAAAATAATTTGTAATTAATCTAAAAAATATTTATCGCAGATTAATTTCCCATTAAAGTTAAACAAAGAGAATTTAATTCCCGGATTTTGCGATTATATTCTTCGGACATAACCTGCCGGGGACTTTGCATACAACCTGGTTAAAAAAGTCTTTTTGAGATTACTGATGATTACCGAAACAAACAATAATTTACATATTGTTTTATTAATTTATTCACTCTTTATATCTTTGCCGGTGCAACTTATCTGATTGTTTTCGAGTTTATAATATGAATTAATAAAATGGCTATGAAAAAGTTAACATCACTGGTACTTATAATAATGCTTTCTGCAGTTTTGTTTACAAACTGCAAAAAGAAGGATAAAGGCGATCCACCTGTACTGCCTCCGATAGAATCGATGACTATTGATTTCAGTAATTTTGAACTTCAGAAGAAGTCTGGAGACTTTAAGGGTGCCGAAAACAGTAACTGGGAATTCGCAGCCGGAGTTGCGGGAATATGGCACTTTTTTATCAGCACTACTCTAGTAGTCCCCATACTTTCATTTCAACAGGCTATTAATCAGACCCCTACGTATCTGACTGAAAAGACCTGGCAGTGGAGTTACAATGTAACTGTAGCAAATTCAACCTACAAAGCAAGGCTAACAGGCGAAATTCGTACAAGTGATGTAGCCTGGAAGATGTATGTATCAAAGGAAGGAACAGGAGCTTTTGCAGAGTTTCTATGGTTCGAGGGAACCTCCAAATTAGACGGTACAGGCGGACAATGGATTCTTAATGAGGGCTCAGCCGTACAGACACCGATTTTGCAGATCGACTGGACAAAAACCGCTTTGGCTATAGGTAAAATAACATATACCTATGTTAAGAATGGAAACGCACTTAAAACAAGCTATATCGAATACGGCTTAACAAGCAGCACACTGAATGGATATTATAAAATTCATTATTACAATGGTGTAAAGTTTTCGGATCTTGATGTTGAATGGAGCACAACGCTGAAAAATGGAAGGGTAAAAAGCGTTGATTATCTTGGAGATGCCCTGTGGCATTGCTGGGATGCAAATAAGGTTAATGTAATTTGTCCCTGACCAAACAATAATATAAAAATCCCGGATCAATCCGGGTTTTTTTTTGAATCAAATCCGATCAATATTTTTTAATGATAAGATTTTGATTTGATTAATATTTCATTTAACTTTGTATTTCAAAGTACTTTTATAAATAGAAAATGGATAATAAATCAAATTATTCCGAGGATCTGAAAGTCATCAAAAAGATGATGGAGGAGTCATCACGATTTCTCTCATTAAGCGGGTTATCCGGATTGGTAGCCGGGGGAACAGCCCTTGCCGGAGGAATTGCGGCCCATTTTATTATTGTCAGATCAAATACATCGGTTATTGATGAATTTCTCATAAATCTCTCTATCAGGGATTCAGGAAGAATGAGAAATCTGCTGATAGCCGATGCTCTGATTGTATTAATACTGGCTCTGGCCGGAGCATTTTATTTTTCAATAAAAAAATTAAGGAAGAAAGGGTTAAAAGTCTGGACCCCTGTATCCAAAAGGTTGCTGATAAATCTTTTTGTTCCGCTTATTACCGGAGGGTTTTTTGTACTGATACTTTACCTTGCGAATCAGTGGCTCCTTATTGTTCCGGCGATGCTGATATTTTATGGTCTGTCGCTCGTAAATGCCGGTAAATTCACATATAGTGAGGTCTATTACCTTGGTATAGCAGAAATCATTACAGGAATGCTTGCAGCCATATTTCAGGGATCACCTCTTTTCTTCTGGATCTTCGGATTTGGTTTGTTGCATATTGGATACGGACTTCTGCTGTACAGAAAATACGAGGAATGAAAAACATAATATCAGGAATCAATAAATTATTTGAAAATAGAATCAGACTTGGGATAATGTCCGTTTTGATTGTAAATGATTCCTATGATTTTAACAGTCTGAAGGATACATTGGGAGTAACTGACGGGAACCTTGCAAGTCATCTTAAAGCCCTGGAGGAAAACGGGCTCATAAATGTGAATAAACAATTCATCGGAAGAAAACCGAACACCAGCTATTCAATATCTGAGAAAGGAAAGAAATTATTCAAAATTCATCTTAAAGCGCTTGAGGAAATAATCAAAACTCAATAATTTTTTTAGTATTTTGCGCCTCAATATTTTAAAGCATATATAATGTCATTAGGGAAAAAGTCTGTACTCTTTATAATTGGGATACTGATAATCGATCAGATCCTCAAAATCTGGGTTAAAACACATATGCAAATCGGTCAGGAGATTCACCTGTTTGGGAACCGGGGAATGCTTCACTTCATTGAGAATAACGGAATGGCTTTCGGGATGGAGATGGGAGGTAAAATAGGTAAACTTGTGCTTAGTATGTTCAGGATCGTAGCCATTTTTGGTATCGGTTGGTTCCTCAGTTCCCTGATAAGCAAAAAAACAAATCCTGGTCTGATTCTGGCTGTAAGCGCAATCATGGCCGGGGCAATAGGTAATATAATTGACAGTGCTTTCTATGGCATGATTTTCAGTGAGAGCTTTAATCAGAAAGCTGTATTATTCCCTCCTGATGGCGGATACTCAACATTTCTGCATGGCCGGGTGGTTGATATGTTTTATTTCCCGGTTATTAGCACGCACTGGCCCGACTGGTCGCCAATAAAACCTGGTGAATCATTTATCTTTTTCAGGCCTGTCTTCAATATAGCCGACTCAGCAATTACATGCGGGGTAATTTCGATTATCCTTTTCCAGAAGAGAATGTTTAAGGATCTGTCCTGAGGCTATTAGAAAAATAACCACGGAGTATCACTGGGTATCACGGAGTAAAACACAGAGTTATTTCGTATTCTAAATCATTTACTTAACCTTTTGAAGTTCTTAAGCAGTGTTACACAGTGTAAACTCTGTGAAACTCTGTGGTTAAGCTGCTGTTATTCCTGACAACAGGCACTAACGCAGTTTAAAACTGTCTTCAGGTTCTCATGCTTCAGAGAATACCAGGTGTTTTTACCATCTCTTTTTGAAGAGAGTACACCTTTATCCTTGAGAATTCCCAGATGATGTGATGCTGTTGACTGTTCAATGCCAAGAGCTTTATGGATTTCTGTTACAGTTTTCTTCTTTCCATCTTCGAGGCAGCTAACAATTGATATCCTGACAGGATGGGCGATTGCCCTGAGCATATTAGCTGCCTTTTCAAGACTTTCCGGGTTAAGATCATTAAAATCCATTACTTAAACATTTGTCTTGCAAATATATATAAATATGTTGATATGATGACGTATGGCTTTAAATAGAAGTAAATCAGTTTGCCGGGAATCATGAACTGCTGATTTTAGTATATTTGAACGAAATTAAAATGTATGCCCTTTCTCACAAGAATTAAGAAACCGGTTGAAAAGGAGATGGCTCAATTCGAGGCTTACTTCAGAAAGACCATGCGCAGCGAGATCCCGTTTCTTAATATAATTCTTAATTACATTTTAAGAAGAAAAGGCAAGCAGATGAGGCCTTTACTTGTGTTTTTAACTGCAAAGCTAAATGGCAATATAGCAGAACCTACCTTTGTTGCAGCAACATTCATCGAACTCCTTCATACTGCTTCACTTGTTCACGATGATGTAGTAGATGATGCCCATGAACGAAGAGGCGCCCTGTCGATAAATGCATTATGGAATTCAAAAATTGCTGTTCTTGTTGGTGATTACCTTTTATCTAAAGGTATGCTTATTAGTGTTGAAAAGAACCGGTTTGATATGCTTGAAATAGTTTCTGATGCTGTTAAATCGATGAGTGAAGGAGAGTTGCTTCAGTTACAAAAGGCCCGTAAACAAAACATTAAAGAGGAAGACTATTTCAGGATAATTATCTGCAAAACAGCCGCACTTATATCTGCATGCACTGCCTGTGGTGCAAAGTCGGCAACTGAGGATGCGGAAAAAATACAACTCATGAAAGAGTTTGGGGAGAACATAGGAGTGGCTTTCCAGATAAGAGATGATATTCTTGACTATGAAGGTACAGGTCTGACAGGCAAAACAGTGGGTAATGATATCAAGGAAAGAAAGATCACTCTTCCTTTGATTTATGCGCTGGAGCAGGCACCCGGATCAAAAAAGAAGCAAATTCTGGCTATTGTTAAAAATAAGAAAAAGACAAAAGCAGAGATAGGTGAAGTGATCACCTTTGTCTCAGACTATGGTGGCATAGAATATGCTGAAGTTAAGATGAATCAATACCGCGACAAAGCCCTGGCAATACTCGATTCCTACCCCGATTCAGACGTTAAAGAGTCTTTGCGAGAGTTTGTAAACTATACCTCTTCAAGAAAAAAGTAAGTGTTCTATACTGCTACTTCAAGTTCAATCTTTGCAACTTTCCCCAGATCATTCACATAATACTTTGATCCGATCCAGAACAGAACTGCTCCTACTAACAGTACAAGTGGAAGAACTGATAACGCAGTCTGAATATTTGTTACATCGTAAATCTTACCCATAATTATAGGTGCAGTTGAGGCACCCAGAAGATTCTGAACCACAACAGCAATCGCATAGGAAGTTGCTCTTAGTCCGGGGTGAATAACATCCTGGGTAACAGCCGCAGCACCGGATATGAAAGAAAGTACAAGGACCCCGAAAACAAGCAGGACAATATACTGAACCGTTCCTTTTAAGAATGCAAGTGCAATAAACAGAACAACAGCCGATAAAAACGTTGACAAGGCAGGGTACAACAGTCTGGCATTCGCTTTTGTTTTACGCCATTTGTCGGTCAAATAGCCACCGAGCGGCGCCCCTATTAATGCCAGTAACATAACTGAACTTGCCATCTGACCGGCTGATTGCTGGGAAATTCCTCTGACCTTTTCAAAATAGGTTGGTAACCAGGTAAGCATGGAGGTTGTAGCAAAAACAACAGCTGCCATACCAAAATATGTATAAATCACTGAGGGCTTGGTAAGAAATTCTTTCACCATGTCCTTTCTTTCCATCTTGACCTTGTTTCTTGATTTATCAAAAAAGGAGAGATCAACGGTTTTGTAATCCTTTACAAATAAGAATAATATGGCAACAATCAACCCGGGAATTGCAACGATACCGAATGCATGTTTCCATCCCAGTTTTACTGCGATAATGCCGCCGAGAAGGACACCTATAGCAGACCCAAGAGGTATTGAGGCATTCCAGATACCCATCATCTTTGCCCTTTTGTCGATCGGATAGAGACCTGAGATCATGGCACTTCCCCCGGGGGCATAACCCGCTTCACCAACTCCGATCAATAACCTGGCCATAAACAATTGTACAAAGTTGCCTGTAAGAGCACACAAGGCAGTCGCCAGGCTCCACATTATTGCCATAACTCCTATTGTTTTGGTTCTGCTCCATCTGTCTATGAGAATCGATACAGGAAAGGTCAGAAGAACAATTGCCCAATAGACAGCTGAAACAAGCATCCCGCTCTGCATATGTGAGATACCCCAGTCGCGTTCAATTGAGGTGAACATCGATGTAACTACCATCCTGTCAATATAATCGAACATATACAACAGGAAGAGCAGAATAAATACATAATTAGAATATCTCTTCGAGAAGAGATATCCGGTGCGGTCTTCAGGCTTCTTCATTTGATCAGTGATTAGTAAATCCTCAACACCAAGTAAATAAAAATAAATATCAGTTGTTTTTTTTGATCTGTTTTTAAGTCTTTATACTTACCTGTGAAAAGTACTTAAAGTGCCTAAAGTTGGGAGTGCCTAAAGTTTAAATTAGCACTTTCATATTATTGAATTAAAATATTTACTATTTTTCATTCTTCAATCAAACTACACACAAAGCAAATGACAACGTTAAAACAAATTAATGATTTTCTTGATTCCCAGCCAATTGCAATGGTTGGTGTATCGCGTAACCCTAAAAAATTCGGTTATACCGCATTTAAAGAACTGAAAGAAAAAGGGATGAAGCTGGTCCCGGTTAACCCTGAAGCAGATGAGATTCTTGGAGAAAGGGCTTTCTCAAGTGTCAGTAATTTACCTTCAGAGGTGAAGAGCATCCTTATTATGACAAAAAAAGATAAGAGTGCTGCGGTTGTGAGAGAGGCAAAAGAAAAAGGAATTAAACAGATCTGGATTCAGCAAATGTCAGAGAGCAAAGAAGCCCTTGATGAACTAAAGGGATCTGAAATCAGTTATATATCCGGAGAGTGCATACTGATGTATTACAAACCACATAGTATTCATAAATTTCATGGTGGTCTCAAAAAGTTCTTCGGACGCTTTCCGAAATAGGTTTTAATAATGGCTGAGAACAAAGAGAGATTTGGTGTTGAGTTTATTGTAAGGGACTATGAGTGTGATCTTCAGGGGGTTGTGAACAATGCAAACTATCAGCACTATCTGGAGCATGCCAGACATGAGTATCTAATCTCAAAAGGTATTAGTTTTGCAGATCTTCATAATGAAGGAATTGACCTTATAGTTACCAGAGTAGAGATAAATTATAAATATCCGCTAAGAAGCCGCGACAGGTTCGTTGTTAATACTGCCACCGAGAGAGAAGGTAATGCCCGTTTGGTTTTTATTCAGGAAATTTTCCGGATCTCTGATGAGAAGCTCATAGTTCAGGCAAAAGTAACCGGTATTGCTACAAAAAACGGGCGTCCTGTACCACCGGGAAAGATTGTAGAACAACTGGGATTGCGTTAGAGTGGGGAGATGGGAGTACCGGGCTATTTTGAGGAAACATGAATAGGATTGCTTCTCCCGCTTCACGGGATCGCAATGACGGAGTCCATTTTTGGTCTGGTTTTCAGCCGCAGAGCGGCGACATATCGGTAGTAGGATGTAGCCATAAATAATCTGGCGCCGGTGCAGAATTTTGATAAGTAAAAACCGGCAGGCACCCGGCGCCAAAGGAGGTAGGAAGCAGAAGGCAGAGGTGAAAGTAATTTTAGTAACCCCTGTGCTTTAGCCCGGGGATAGTAAACTATATAAAATTAACCAGATGAAAAAGAATAAACTGACGAGAAGACAATTTGTGACGACAATGTCGGTTGGAGCAGGTACAGTACTACTTGGGAAGGCGGCATTTGCAATGCCGGCAGCAATTGCACGACCACCGGCTGATCCCTTTATGGAGATTACTCTGGGGGATACAGGAATAAAAACAACGCTCCTGGGCATGGGTACCGGTTTCAGCGGATATAACAGATCGTCGAATATTACACGTGCCGGGGTTGCAGAACCACTTATCCGTCAGGCATATAACAAGGGAATTCGCTTTTTCGACTGTGCCGACAGTTATGGCACTCACCCCTTTACTGCGGCTGCATTGAAAGGTATTCCCAGAGAAAAATATGTGCTCGGTTCCAAGATCTGGGTCAGCCAGGGTGGCATTCCCGAACCGGAACGTCCTGATGCAGATGTACTCATTGACAGGTTCCGTAAAGAACTTAATACGGATTACATCGATCTGATACAGATTCACTGTATGACTGATGGTCTTTGGACCGACAAGCAGAAGAAACAGATGGACATTCTTGAAAACCTCAAGGCGAAAAAGATCATTCGTGCCCATGGAGTTTCAGTCCACTCTCTTGATGCAATGGTTGCCGCTTCCAACAGCTCATGGGTAGATGTAATTCATGTAAGAGTCAATCCTTACGGAGAGACGATGGACAAGAAAGATCCTGCTGAAGTAATTCCGGTTATCGAAAAAATTCACAAAGCTGGCAAAGGGGTTATCGGGATGAAACTCATCGGGAATGGAAAATTCAGGAACGATTCCGACAAAATAGATGCTTCACTCAAATATGTTCTCGATCTGGGAACGGTTGATATGATCATTATCGGATTTGAATTGCCGGAACAGATAGATAATTATATCGGCAGAGTTGAAAAGTTCAAAAAATCATAAACTGTTATATAATAATCAATTATGAAAATCAGCCGATTGTTGTTTGCATTACCACTTGTATGGATTTGCTTTGCATTTTTCCAGGAAGATGGTCTGAATAATATAATTGAACCCGAGGCCAAACTTGAAAAGCTCGCAGGTGATTTCAAATTTACAGAAGGACCTTCGGCCGATTCAAAAGGGAATGTCTATTTTACTGATCAGCCGAACGACAGGATTATGGTGTGGAGCGTATCCGGCGAACTTTCAACCTTCATGCAGCCCAGCGGAAGGTCGAATGGACTAGCATTTGATAAAGATGGATTTCTCTGGTCGTGTGCCGATGAAAAAAATGAACTTTGGAAGATCGACCCTGATAAGAAAGTAACCGTAATTCCATCGAAATTTGAGGAAAAAGTCCTCAATGGGCCCAATGACCTGTGGATTCACAAAAACGGCAATATCTATTTTACAGATCCTTATTACAAAAGGGCATGGTGGGACCATACAACAAAACCACAGGAGAAGCAGTGTGTTTATTACCTTAGCTCAGACCACAAAAGGATAGTCAAAATCGCTGACGATCTGGTCCAGCCAAACGGAATTGTAGGTACACCCGACGGAAAAAAACTTTTTGTAGCCGATATTGGGGCAAATAAAACCTGGTCATACAGAATAAATAAAGATGGTTCGCTTGGTGAAAAAACCCTCTTCTGCGAACTGGGCTCAGATGGAATGACAATTGACTCAAAAGGGAATATATATATCACAGGTAAAGGAGTAACAGTGTTTGATAAAACCGGAAAACAGATAGGAAATATTCCTGTTCCGGAAGGCTGGACTGCAAATGTCTGTTTCGGTGGTACAGATATGAAAAGTTTGTTCATTACAGCCAGCAAGGGGCTTTACAGGATAAGAGTGAAAGTAAAAGGAACCGCAGGCTAGCAAGATATCGTTATGACATATGTCAGTTAAAAAAATGCTATCATCAAAAATACATATAATTGCATCTTCTAATCTAAAATAATAGCTATGGAAGGAACACGAAGAGCTGATATTACGCCGGGAATTGCTGTTATGGTTGAATTGGCTGAAGATAAACGCACCGGGCGTCTCACCGGGGGAAAAGTAAAAGAGATCCTTACTTCATCACCGAACCATCCGCATGGAATCAAAGTTATGCTTGAAAACGGACAAGTGGGAAGGATTAAGCAGGTAATCTGATTCCGGTTATTTGACAATCAATCAAAATTTTATATAAATTTGGGCTTGCTAAAAACTTAATTGTTTCCCGCATGTCTTAATTTATTTATTACTAACTTTTACGAGATGAAGCACGAGGATTTTCTGGTCCGGTCTTTAGGAAAAGGAAACGTTTTATCACCGCTTAAAAACAAACAGAGAGCCGATAGCCCGGTTTATAAATTTATCGACGACTCTGAGAGGATTCTTTGTGATGTTTCTGTTGCAAATTTTCGCAAATGGAAAGAGACTGGTGAAGAACCCGTATCATTTGAAAAGGCGGGCCCCAAAGAAAAGATCTTTTTTGAACCTGCTAAAACCAAGGTGGGAATTGTGACCTGCGGCGGATTGTGTCCCGGTTTGAACAATGTGATCCGCAGCCTCGTGAATGAGCTCCATTACAGGTACGGAATAAACCGCGTTATTGGTTTTAAGTATGGATATGAAGGCCTTGTTTCGAAGTATAATCATCCAATTGTCGAGCTTAGTCCTGAAATCGTAACTGACATCCATCTGGTTGGCGGAACCATTCTGGGTTCATCAAGAGGAAATCAGGATGTGGGACAAATGGTTGATACTCTGGAGATAATGAATATCAATGTCTTGTTCTGCATAGGTGGAGACGGTACATTGCGCGGAGCACATGCCATTCACGAAGAGATTTCAAGACGTAAACTGAAAATTACAGTTGCAGGGATACCTAAGACAATCGATAATGACATCGATCTTATTCAAAAATCTTTCGGTTTTGAAACTGCCTTCTCAATAGCCAATGATATAATCCGAAATGCGCACAATGAGGCTGAAGGCGCTCATAACGGAATTGCTCTTGTAAAAGTTATGGGTCGCGATTCGGGATTCATCGCAGCGAGTGCAGCATTGTCAATTCAGGAGGTAAACTTCGTCCTGATCCCCGAAATAACATTTGATCTTTATGGCCAGCGGGGATTCCTTAAAGTTCTGAGAAAAAGGCTCGAGGAGCGGCACCATGCTGTTGTTGTTGTTGCTGAAGGAGCAGGTCAGGACTTTTTTGAACCGGGCAGCCACGAAAAAGATGCATCGGGTAATATTCGTCATAAGGATATCGGCGTTTTTATTAATGATAAAAAAAAAAATGAAATAGACACAAAAGAGTTAACACAAGCCAAAAAGTAAATAGATACCAAATATATAAAAAGTATATAGCCCCCCA
>JANNKF010000369.1:0-1761 GCA_031396165.1 Bacteroidales bacterium
CTTAATCCCGATCCTGTTTACCTGAAGTATGCAATGGATTGGGGTGAATTCCATAAATGGGGTTTGCGCGACGGGATAAAAACACGAAATGGTGATAACCAGTGCTGTGGGCAGACTTATATGGATCTCTATTTGCTCGACAGGTATAAAGAAGAGAGGATAAAGGATATCAGGGCATGTATCGACAATATGCTCGCTACAGATAAGATAGATGACTGGAGCTGGATAGATGCGCTTCAGATGGCGATGCCTGTTTATGCCCGGCTTGGTAAAATTTATGATGATGAAAAGTATTTCGACAGAATGCATGAAATGTATCTGTATACAAAATTGAAACACGGAATAAACGGTCTTTATAGCACAGAGGACCATCTCTGGTGGCGTGATAAGGATTTTGTGCCTCCCTACAAAGAACCAAACGGGAAAAATTGTTACTGGTCGAGGGGAAACGGTTGGGTGGTTGCCGCGCTTGTGAGATCAATTGAATTTCTTCCTAAAAACAGCAAATATACCAAAGAGTATATCGAGACTCTGACTGAAATGTTTGAAGCGCTTGTCCCATTACAAAGGGAAGACGGATTTTGGAATGTCAGCCTCATGGATCCGACACACTTTGGAGGTAAAGAAGTTACAGGTACCGCTCTTTTTGTTTACGGCATGGCGTGGGCAATAAATGAAGGTGTTATCAGCAAAAAGGATTATCTGCCTGTTGTTAATAAAGCCTGGAATGCTCTGGTAACAGAATCCCTGCATCCGAACGGATTCCTGGGCTATGTTCAGGGAACAGGCAAAGAACCTAAAGACAGCCAACCGGTTGGGTATGATATTGTTCCAAATTTTGAAGACTTCGGGCTGGGCTGTTTCATGTTGGCAGGGACGGAAATGTATAAACTGACCCAATCAATGGAACCTAAGGTGAAGGAGAAAAAGGTGAAAGAACCGAAGAAGGAAAAAGTGACCAAAGGCAAAAAAGCAAAATAAGAACATTTGAACCAACGAACTCAGAATTAAAAAGTGAACTAAAGTTCTTACTTCGCTGATCGTTTGTTCTTCATTCTTACTTCATAATCCGCGCCATCTATTGAAAATTTAGATTCCAATAAATTTTAATATGACTATCGGGAATCATGCATAAAGAATCGTAAATCGGTTGAAAATCAATTTATTTACCCCAGCCCCAAGGGGAGTAAATTGATTTTCTTCGCTCCCCTAGGGGTCGGGGTTAACGAAGAAAATCAAAGTATTCTTATGCATCATTCCCGATACTCATAAATTTTAATATTATGAAAAAAATTCTTTTCCTTCAGGTGGTTCTGGTTCTTATTGTTTCCTGTACTCAGACTCAGCCAATTCAACTTCAGGTTGCTTCACCGGAATCCGTGAATGTTTCAACGGACAGACTGACCCGCATTGATAATATGATTCAGCAGGGTATCGACAGCGGCTGGATTGCCGGAGCTGTAGGATTTATTTCACGCGACTCGAAAATAGTTTATAATAAATCATTCGGAGTAAGCGACGTCGATACTAAAGAGCCGATGCAGACTGATGATATTTTCAGGATCGCTTCTCAGACAAAAGCGATTACGAGTATTGCATTAATGACATTATTCGAGGAAGGTAAATTTCTCCTTGATGATCCGATCTCAAAATATATTCCGGAATTCGCACATCCACAGGTACTTGACAAATACAATCCGGCTGACACAACATATACCACAATCCCTGCAAACCGCGAAGTAAAAATACGGGACCTCCTAA